>NZ_JBEXAC010000003.1:300000-520746 GCF_040567655.1 Chitinophaga sp. H8
AATATACTTGGTCTTAAAGGCAGTATCAAAGACGGCATGCAAAACATGCAAACCGTGATAGACAGTAATGCGCCGGATGCCCGCCTGTTCAGGGAAGAAGCCTATTACTACTATTGTTACCTGAAATTATTTATCCAGAACAAGCCGGAAGAACTGTGGCAGTTCCTGCAACGCCGGCAGCTGGATACGAAAAACAACTATCTCTTTGCCCTGATGGTGGCCAACCTGTCGCTTAACAACCAGAAGGCAGCCATTGGTATCAAAGTATTGGAAGAAAAGAATGATAGTGTGCAATACGCCAATATACAGTACTACAACTATGTATTTGGGCTCCTGAAATTAAGCCGGATGGATGATGATGCCCATGTATACCTGGAAAGGTTTATCAATGAATTTAAAGGCAAGTTCTACGTGAAGGAAGCCCTGCAAAGGCTGAGCTGGTACTACTACCTGGAAAATAATATGGCATTGGCCAATAAATACCGGAACATGATCCTCACGCAGGGTAATACAGAAACGGATGCAGATAAGCAGGCGCTGAAAGAAGCCAAAGGCGGGCGTTGGCCTAACCCCTTATTACTGCGGGTACGGCTGGAGAGTGATGGGGGCTTTTTTAATGAAGCTCTGCACTTGCTGCTCACCAAAAAAGCCGCTGACTTTGAGCATATGGAAGAAAAGCTGGAATATGCTTACCGCCTGGGCCGTATCTATGATGAAATGGGGCAGGATGATAAAGCCATTCCCATGTATGAAGTAACGGTAAAGGTAGGAGCCAACAGGCCGGAATATTATGCTGCACGTGCTGCCCTGCAAATGGGCTATATTTATGAAAAAAGAAATAATAAGGCCAAAGCCGCCGAATGCTATCAAGCAACACTGAGCATGAAGGGGCATGATTATAAAAACTCTCTGGACCAGCGTGCTAAAGCAGGTCTTCAGCGGTTAAACGGCAGCTGAGGCCGTGCTTCGTGAATGGGTAAATAGTATTGGTTACATTTGAAACCGGTACCCTGAATTTGTTATCTGGCATTTGATATTGGAATTTTCCTGACTTATGTTACACCGTCTTACAATTAAGAATTACGCTATCATCTCACACCTGGAAGTAGATTTTTCCGGTAACCTGAATGTGATTACCGGAGAAACAGGAGCGGGTAAATCTATTTTGCTGGGAGCGCTTTCACTGATATTAGGCGAAAGAGCAGATCCGGGTGTTTTGTTTGACAAAACAGGCAAGTGTGTGATTGAAGGCCTGTTTAAGGTTAAAAAAACACAGGTACTTCCTTTTTTTAACAAACATGAGCTGGACCTGGAAGATCAGGTGATCCTCCGCCGGGAGATCAGTGCGGCTGGTAAATCACGCGCTTTTATCAATGATACTCCGGTAAACCTGTCCCAGCTGGCAGAACTGAGCACTTACCTGGTAGACCTGCACCAGCAGTTTGATACCCTGGAGCTGGAAAAGTCCGACTTTCAGCGGGAGGTGGTAGATGCGCTGGTCAACAAACCCACCCTGTTGCAGCAATACCAGCAAAGCTATCAGGAGTATGTACAGGTCCAGAAAAAATACAGGCAGCTGCAGGAACAGCGGGATAACGCTAATAAAGAGCTGGACTACAATAAGTTTTTGCTGGACGAGCTGGCAGATGCCGGTTTTACAGCGGATGAAATAGAAACCCTGGACGCCGAACTGAAAACCCTCAGTCATGCCGAAGAAATTAAAAACACGCTTAACAAGGTTTATTTTCAGCTGAAGGAAGATGAGCAACCCATCCTCCAGCAGCTAAAGCAATTGCAGGCCTCCCTCCAGGGGCTGGCCGACTTTCATAAGGAAGTGCCTGCTATCGCTGCCCGCCTGCAATCTTCCTACCTGGAATTGCAGGATATAGCGGCCGAGGTGGAACATATCAATGACCAGGTGCACTACGATGGAGAGCGTATAGCGCAGGTAAACGAACGTCAGACCCTGGGATACCGCCTTTTGAAAAAACACAGCGTACAAACTACTGCCGAACTGCTGGCTATCCAGGAAGAACTGTCGCAGAAGGTAGGTAATGTGCTGAACCTGGACGAGGCGCTGGCACAGCTGGAAAAACAACAAACCTCCCTGCAGGAGTCATTAAAAGCTGCTGCTGCAGTGATCAGTGCGGAGCGCCTTAAACAGGTGGCACCATTTGAAAAGCAGGTAAATGCCTTACTGGCACAGGTAGGGATGCCTAATGCCCGTATCCGGGTGGAGATCACCACCGGCCACCTGCATGCATACGGACAGGACAATATTGAATTTTTATTTGATGCCAATAAAAGCAACCAGTTTGCCCCTATCCGTAAGGTAGCTTCCGGTGGGGAGCTAAGCAGGCTGATGCTGTGTATCAAATCACTGGTAGCCCAGTCGGTAGCACTGCCTACCCTGATCTTTGATGAAATCGATACGGGTATTTCCGGGGAAGCTGCCCGCCAGGTGGGCGTGATCCTGAAAGGACTGGCCAAGGCACACCAGGTAATCTGTATCACCCACCAGCCACAGATAGCCGGAAAAGCAGATGCGCACTATTTTGTGTATAAAGATGCCAGCGCTGATAAAGTAACCACCAATATACGCCTGCTCAGCAAAGAAGAGCGGATCACCCATATTGCCCAGATGCTCAGCGGAGAGAAACCCACGGCCGCCGCATTGGAGAATGCCAGGGAAATGGTTGGTAGTTAGCTTTGAGCTTTTAGCAGTTAGCTTTTAGCATCAAAGCGAATATTAAATGTATATTGTGGGCCGCTAACTGCTTAAACAACAAAACATCATACTAACAGCTAATAGCTAAAGGGTAATAGTTAGCAACAAAACATAATGCTAACAGCTAAAAGCTAATAGCCAACAGCTACTTTTTTTCAACTATAACAACTATTTTTGCCAAAATTAATTTTCGACCATTATGGCTCATAACTTATTAAAAGGAAAGAAAGGCATCATATTTGGCGCACTGGACGAAAAGTCTATAGCCTGGAGAACTGCATTGCGTTGTGTGGAAGAAGGCGCTGAAATTGTGCTGACTAACGCACCTGTTGCCATGCGCATGGGGGAAATCAACAAGCTGGCAGAAATATGCAAGGCTCCTGTAATTGCCGCTGATGTTACCAGCATGGAAGATATCGAGAATCTCCTTACCAAATCCATGGAGCATTTTGGTGGAAAAATAGATTTTATACTGCACTCCGTAGGGATGAGTCTGAATATCCGTAAAGGCAGAAGTTATACAGACCTGGACTACAATTTTACCCAGAAAACAATGGATATCTCTGCATTATCCCTGCACCGGGTATTGCAAACGGCGTATAAGCTGGATGCGATCAACGAGTGGGGATCTGTGGTAGCGCTTACCTACATTGCTGCACAGCGTGTATTTACGCACTACAGTGAGATGGCAGATGCCAAGTCCTTGCTGGAATCTATTGCCCGCAGCTTTGGTTACCACTATGGTGTGAAGAAAAAAGTACGTATCAATACCATTTCCCAGTCTCCTACTAAAACAACGGCAGGTTCAGGCGTAAAAGGATTTGACGGATTTGTAAGTTATGCAGAGAAAATGAGTCCGTTGGGCAATGCCACTGCGGATGAATGTGCAGATTACACTGTGAGTCTGTTCTCTGACTATACGAAGATGGTAACCATGCAGAACCTTTACCACGATGGAGGTTTCTCTTCAACAGGGATTTCTACTGCAGTAGCGGAACAAATGGAAAAAGAGTAACAATATAATTGTACCCGTCATCTTTCCGGCAGGAGGGATACGGATAAAATAAAAAAATAGCCGGTCCGTAAAGGAGCGGCTATTTTTTTAGCACAGGGACTGTTGGGCTGAATTAACAACGAACGATCCCATTAATATTCGTCTTCATTAAAGAAAAAGTCGTCCTGCGAAGGATAATCCGACCAGATATCCTCTATGCCTTCGTAAATTTCACCTTCGTCTTCCAGTTCCTGAAGATTTTCAATTACTTCAATGGGTGCACCGGAACGGATGGCGTAATCGATAAGTTCGTCCTTCGTAGCTGGCCAGGGAGCGTCCTCCAGGTATGAAGCTAATTCTAATGTCCAGTACATGTTATATAAATTTTTACTTTTTTAATTTTCCGCAAAAGTATTATTTAATTTGAAATAAACAACTATTACTATTTTAACGGTTAATTACTTTTCTTTGGGTTATGCTTACTGCACGCAACATTACCAAAAATTATTCCAACTTACACGTTTTGAAGGGAGTAAATATTACTGTCCACCAGGGAGAGATTGTAACGATCGTAGGCTCTTCCGGAGCAGGTAAAAGTACCCTTTTGCATATTCTGGGTACCCTGGACACGCCCTCCGGGGGAGAAGTATGGCTGGATGATGTCAATCTGACCGCTTTAAAGGGGTCTTTACTGGCAGATGTCCGTAATAAGTATATGGGATTCATTTTTCAGTTCCACCATTTGCTGCCGGAGTTTAATGCCCTGGAGAATGTATGTATTCCCGGCTTTATAGCAGGTACTGCCAAGTCGGCCGTGAGGGAGCGGGCGGCTTTTTTACTGGAAACCCTGGGGCTGAAAGACCGGATGGACCATAAACCTAAAGCGCTTTCCGGTGGAGAACAGCAAAGAGTGGCCGTAGCCCGTGCATTGATCAACAACCCGGCAGTGGTAATGGCAGACGAACCTACCGGCAACCTGGACTCCAAAAATGCCCGGGAATTGCATAACCTCTTTTTTGAACTGCGGGATAAATTTCAGCAAACCTTTATTATCGTTACCCATAATGAGGAGCTGGCTCCTTTGAGCGACCGGCAGCTGGTGATGAAAGATGGCCGTATCGTAAGCGGTAATGCTGAGGAGAACGGGGCACTGGAAAATATCATTGTGGAAAAGTAGCGGGACAAAAAGCCTTATATTTGTAATATGAATTCGTCCGTACATACCAAAAAGCTCTTGCTCCACCGTTTATCTCTGCATAGGGATAAGATAAAATCATTTGGGGTGAAGGAGTTGGGATTGTTCGGTTCTTTCAAAAAGGATACGAATATTCATATCAATAGCGATATTGATTTCTTAATAGAATTTGAAAAAGGTAAAAAAAACTACGATAACTTTATAGGGCTTTCTTTTTATCTGGAGGAACTTCTTGGCAGAAAAGTTGAACTGGTTACTTCCAAATCTCTAAGTAAATATATAGGTCCTCATATATTAAAAGAGGTGGAGCATGTCAGTCTCTAATGTCGAGTTGTTGAAGCATATTGAAGAGGAAGTAAACTTTATTCTGAAGGTGACTGCTGGTAAAACCCTCTCCGAACTTGAAGATGATCCTGTTTTAAGCCGGGCAGTAATCAGGAGCCTGGAAATCATTGGAGAAGCTGCAAAAAAGATTGATGATGAATTCAGGTCCCAATACCCATATATTGAATGGAAGAAAATGGCGGGTACACGAGACAAGTTGATTCATGACTATTTTGGGGTAGATTATGACATTGTTTGGAACATCATTGAAAGTAAACTCCCTACGCTAAAGGAACATGTAGATGTTATCCTTAGGGAACAATACCCTTAGTATTCCTTATATTTTTACGAAGTCTGATTTTACTACACCCTTGGCCGCCATGGTATTTCCGCTACGCCTAAACGTTGCGCTTCCCAACGGGCCAGCACAAACAGGTAGTCACTGAGGCGGTTGATATATTTTAAAACCAGGGGCTCGATAAACAGGTCCTGCTCCTGCATCCCTACACAAAGCCGTTCTGCCCTGCGGCACACACAACGGGCAATATGACAGGTAGATACCGCTACATGCCCACCCGGTAAAATAAACGACTTCATAACAGGCAGTTCTTCATTCATCTTATCGATACTGTTTTCCAGCAGGGTAATATCCGCTTCATGCAGATCCGGAATCTTCATCTTCGTTTCCTTATCCGGATCACAGGCTAATGCCGAACCTACTGTAAATAAACGATCCTGTACTTCTTTCAGCAAATTGTTGGTGTCCTGGTCGGCGATATAATCATTTACCAGCCCTATGTAGGAGTTGAGCTCGTCAATAGTGCCATAGGCATCTATCCGGATATGACTTTTGGGTACCTTGGTACCACCTATGAGGGAGGTTTTCCCCTTATCGCCTGTTTTGGTGTATATCTTGAAGGACATGTAGTTAAGCTTTTAGCTGTTGGCTGTTAGCTTTTAGCTGGCGATCGCAAATAGATCATTACTTACATCCCCAGCTAAAGGCTGTGAGCATTAAATGTGAACACTAAATAAGACTGCTAAGATAACTAAATGTCTTTGGTTTATTGCGGGTTACTGCTGGTTCAAAGGGCTTAAGCAAACAACTATTTCCATCCGCTTCAACCAGCTAACGGCTAAGAGCTAACAGCTCTTTATATTCGCTTCAATCGCTAACAGCTAAATGCTAACAGCTGATTTTATTTCATTCAGCTTATCGCTTTCTATCACACCATCGCGGAGGCGTACAATGCGGCGGGCATGTTCGGCAATATCTTCTTCGTGGGTAACGAGTACTACGGTATTACCGGAGGCATGGATGTTACCGAATATATCCATGATCTCTACAGAGGTTTTACTATCCAGGTTACCGGTAGGTTCATCGGCCAGGATAAGGGAGGGATCATTTACCAGGGCGCGGGCAATGGCCACACGCTGGCATTGTCCACCGGAGAGTTCGTTGGGACGGTGTTTATAACGTTCGCCCAGCCCTACTTTTTCGAGCATGGCCCTGGCTTTATCTTCTCTTTCTTTTTTGCTTACCCCCGCATAGATGAGGGGCACTGCCACATTTTCAAGTGCCGTGAGGCGGGGCATGAGGTTAAACTGCTGGAATACAAATCCGATCTCCTGGTTTCGTATCCGGGCCAGTTCATTGTCTTCCATTGTGCTCACATCATGGCCGCTTAATACGTACTTACCACCGGAAGGGGTATCCAGGCATCCTAATATATTCATCAGGGTGGATTTGCCGGAACCGGAGGGTCCCATGAGGGCTACATATTCATTCTTAAAAATGTTGAGGGATACCCCTTTCAACACTTGTAAGTCATTGTTGCCCATGTGGTAACTCTTCAGGATGTTTTCCAGGTGGATGACGGCATCTTTCATGTGCGTTATTTCTTAATGATTTTCGGAACTTTAAAATACTGGTCATTGCGGGAGGGCGCGTTTAACAAACCTTCTTCCCGGCTGATGGAAGGGACCACGGCATCTTCCCTGAAAACATTATAGTCTTCCGTTAAATGGAGCAAAGGCGCCACTTCCGTAGTGTCCAGCTCATTCAGCTTCTCCACAAAGGTAATCATGCGCTGCAAATCGCCTTTGATTTCGGATTTCTCCTCCTGGTTAAACTCCAGTCTGGCCAGCTCAGCTAATTGTTGCACCAGGGCATCATTCACTTCCATATTCAAATTAAATGAAAAAATAATAAAAGATAAGTTATAATTATGATGGTTTCCTCAAAAATAGGGATAAACGGGAGAATGTACTAATGGTCCGTCATTCACCTCCTCATTTTTTATTAACTTGCGCCCTTATATGGCAACAGAAAAAGAAATAGTGGTGAGCGGTATTCGCTCGACCGGTTTTTTACACTTGGGTAATTATTTTGGAGCAATCCGCAACTATATCCGGATGCAGGAAGATTTTAACTGTTACTTCTTTGTGGCAGACTGGCACTCCCTGACTACCCATCCCGATCCTAAAGATTTACGCGGCAATGTATTGCGTGTACTGGCAGAAAATATAGCGTCCGGCCTGGACCCTGAAAAGGTAGCTTTATATGCTCAAAGCGATATTCCTGAAATTGCAGAATTGTACCTGTTACTGAATATGCTGGCCTATAAGGGGGAGCTGGAAAAAGTACCCACTTTTAAGGATAAAGTACGCTTAAGCCCGCAAAACGTAAATGCAGGGTTATTAACTTATCCTGTACTGATGAGTGCAGACATTATGATCCAGCGTGCGGTAAAAGTACCTGTGGGTAAAGACCAGGAGCAACACCTGGAAATGACCCGTAATTATGCACAACGTTTTAATAACCGGTATGGTTATTTATTCCCGGAGCCGGTAGCCTTTAATTTTGGCGACAACCTGGTGAGAATCCCCAGTCTGGATGGTTCCGGTAAGATGAGCAAAAGCGAAAATGAAATGGCTACCCTTTATCTGGCAGATGAAGATGATATGATCCGAAAAAAGATCATGAAGGCCAAAACAGACAGCGGTCCGGCTGCGCCTGATGCGCCCCGTCCGGAATCTATTGTAAACCTGTTTCAGTTAATGAGCCTGGTATCAGCACCCGATACCCTGCAGTTTTTTGAAACCGCTTATGATAACCAGTCTATCCGTTACGGTGATATGAAAAAACAACTGGCGGAAGATATGGTCAATTTTATTGCGCCTATCCGTAACAAAGCCAGGGATCTGCAGCAAAATCCCGGATACCTGAACAGGATCATGAGAGATGGTGCTGCTAAAGCAAGAGAAAATGCGGCACAAACTTTGCAACAGGCGAGAAAACTTATTGGTATCAATTATTATTGATAATATGGGTTATTATTGATATTATGAGGACGGGTAGTGTGATTGCTACTCATTGCATTTACTTCTTACGATTTATAAAGCATGGCAAAACAAAATAAGATCAAGCACATAGCAGTAGCCGGAAACATTGGCGCCGGTAAAACTACGCTTACTGAAATGCTGTCAAAGCATTATAAGTGGATTCCACAATTTGAAGATGTAGAGCACAACCCGTACCTCAACGATTTTTATGAAGATATGCCCCGCTGGTCGTTCAACCTGCAGGTGTACTTCCTGAATGGCAGGTTAAAACAATTACTGGAAATACAACATGGCAAAGATGTAGTGATCCAGGACCGTACTATTTATGAGGATGCGCACATCTTTGCGCCCAACCTCTATGAAATGGGCCTGATGACCAAAAGAGACTTTGACAACTATTTCAATTTCTTTGAAACCCTGAAGTCGATGGTGAAACCACCGGACTTGCTGATCTACCTGCAGGCATCTGTACCTACCCTGGTAGCGCAGATACAAAAAAGGGGGCGGGAATATGAAGAAAATATCCGCCTCGATTACCTGAAACGCCTCAACGAATACTACAATAACTGGATCGATAAATACCAGGAAGGCCCCTTGCTGATCATTGATATCGATAAAAATAAATTCCCTGAGAGCGATGAAGACCTCGGTGAAATCATTTCAAAAGTAGACGCTCAGTTATACGGACTTTTCTGATTTTATTTTTTTAAGTATATTGCTGTTAGTGCTCTTTGTGTAAAGAGCAGGTTGACCCATTTTGGTATCACCTACCATCATAACTTTTCCACTTTAATGAGTTAAAAGTATACCCCCTGCAGGTGGCAGGCAGTTTTTGCTATGCCTGATCGGTATACCTGTAAATGAATACCTGTTGTACGGCAACAGGTATCACGATTGTCATTAAATGAACCCCCATATGAAACCCCTTTATGTATCCATTGTTTATGTATTGTTATCCACATGGGCATCTGCACAACAACCGGAAGAAGCATTGCCGGATATGCAGGAAAGCATGCTGGAAGAAGCTGCCGCAGCAACTGATATGGTACCGGAAGATGATACCCAATGGCAACGGCTTTCTATTTATGCCCGCCGCAAATTATCGCTTAATACTGCCGATGAAGCGGCTTTGCAATCATTGGGATTACTGCATCCTTTGCAGATAAACAGTTTTTTAGCTTACCGGCAACTAATGGGTAAGCTGGTCAGTATTTATGAATTGCAGGCAATACCAGGATTTGATCAGGAGCTGATCCGGCAGTTGTTACCTTATGTGGCAGTAGGCAATGACCTGGCACCACATTACACGCTCCGGGATTATATGCGTAATGGAGAACATAGTTTGTTGCTGCGTTATAGCCGGCAGCTGGAACGCGCAAAGGGATACCTTAAAAAAGAAGCTGCGGCTCCCCATTACCTGGGCAGCCCGGATAAGCTATTGCTACGGTACCGGTATAGTTTTCCGCAGTATGCCAGCTGGGGAATCACAATGAAGAAAGATGCCGGCGAACAATTTTTCAAAGGCGCACAACGGGCCGGATTTGATTTTTACAGTGCCCATTTATTTATCCGTAATTACAGAAAAATAAAAGCACTGGCGCTGGGTGATTTTACGGTGAATATGGGGCAGGGGCTGGTCAACTGGCAGGCACATGCCACAGGGAAAAGTGCGGCTGTCATGAATATGAAAAGGGAAGGCGAAGTGTTACGGCCTTACTCAGCTACCGGTGAGTTTAATTTTTTCAGGGGCATAGGTATTACGGTGCAACAAAAAGCCTGGCAGCTAACGGGATTTCTTTCCCACCGGCAACTGGATGGTAATCTGCTGCCACCTGATTCACTATGGAAAGAAGGACATATATCTTCCATCATCATGGGAGGATATCACCGGGCTGCTAATGAGCTGGCGCATCAAAATACCGTGCAACAATTATCGGGAGGTGGCAATCTGCAATACAACGGCAACCGGTGGAAGGTAGGGACCAATGTTATTTACCATCATTTATCCCTGCCATTGCAGAAAAAACAAGCACCCTATAATCAATTTGAATTTAGTGGGCAGGAAGCAGGCAGTGCCAGTATTGATTATGCAGGCTACTGGAAAAATGTTCACTTCTTTGGAGAAACCGCCATGAGTTATAATGGCCATATGGCTACTGTAAATGGTATCCTTACCAGTATATCGCCGAGGGTGGATATGGCGTTATTATATCGTAATTATCATCCTGCTTATCAAGCCATGTATAGCAATGCTTTTGGCGATGGTTATAAAGCCGCTAATGAAAGTGGAGTATATATAGCCGCAACGGTAAATATTACCCCACAGCTGAAAGTAAATGTCTATGCAGACCTATTCCGGTTTCCCTGGCAGAAGTTTAAGATCAGTACGCCTTCTGACGGACAGCAACATTTACTATTGTTCACGTACAGTCCTTCCAAACGTCTGATGGCCAGCATACGGTATCGTGCTGAAAGCGGTGCTGCCAATATTCCTACAGCGGATACTGCCCGGTTGATGAAGATAGTAATGCCAGTGACTAAACGAAATATCAGATGCCAGCTGCAGGTAGCTCCCGGCCAGGAGATAACCCTGCAAAGCCGGTTGGAAATAAATTACTATCGCACGCTTTATGGCAAACAAACAGGATGGATGGCATATCAACAGGTGCGATATAAACCTAAAAAAGTACCGGTAAGTATCACCTGCCGGTTAACTGCGTTTAGTACTACCAGTTATGACAGCCGTATTTATACAATAGAAAGCAGTGTGCTGTATGATTATGCTTTATCACAATTGTATGGAAAAGGCTGGCAGTATAATACCACGGTTAAATGGCGTGTCAGAAAAGGGTTGTCCTGCTGGGTACGGATACAACAGGTGTTTTATGCAGATACAGCCAGCATTGGCAGTGGCTGGGATCAGATAAACGGGCATAAAAAATCGGTAGTACAATTGCAAGTACAGCAGTTATTCTAGCGGAATTGTAGAATAAAAACACCTTGTTTTTGGCTATTTTTTCAGGTTAAGTAATTGATAACCATATTTGTAAGTCGTTTGGTTAATGAATTGTTAAATTAAACTTGTTGTTGATTTGATTTTTTTCCTAAATTGCCAGTACGTTCAACCAAAATCTAAATCATTTTATGAAGGAGTCCTACCTCTTTTATACTGTGCTTATGAGCATAACCTGCATTTCCGCGCATCTTTGCCTGCAATCAGCGTTATCAACCACCGGAACAATGACCATTATCACAGCAATTACTTAAAGTCAATTTATTTGTTATTGGGCGGACCGTATGCTATTCATAATGCTTAACCAATGTTAAAACAACGCAGTTAACTGGCCAACACTATAGACGATTTCCATGACACAAGACTGAACCATTCGTTTAACAGTAAAATTAATCTATGACCTGATGCAACACAACAGCTATATAAAGCTATAGCAGGACTAACTATTTTTTTCAACCAAAATCTGAATCATTGTATGAAAAAGTTCTTTCTTTTTCTCACCATGTTATTGGTGAGTGCATGCCTGGCCTATGCCCAGCAACGCCAGGTTACAGGAAAGGTCACAGGCAGCGATGGAGCGCCTGTACCATTTGCTACTATACAGCTTAAAGGTACCAACTCCGGTACAACCGCCAACCAGGACGGGGTTTTTAAGCTAAATGTATCCGGTAATTCCGCAGTTTTAATTGTAAGAAGTGTAGGATATGCTACACAGGAAGTAATGGTAGGCAGTACCAATACGGTTGCCGTTACGCTCAAAGCCGATGACCAGAACCTTGATGAGGTAGTGGTAACTGCATTGGGTGTACGAAGAAATAAAAATGAACTGGCTTACTCTGCACAGAATATAGGTGGGGAAGAGCTGAACAGAACAAGAGATGCGAACGTGGTAAATTCTTTGTCGGGTAAGATATCTGGATTGGAGATCCGCAGGAATAATACATTGGGGGGATCTACCAACATTGTATTGCGGGGTACCAAATCACTGACCGGCAATAACCAGGCACTGTTTGTAGTAGACGGCGTACCTATTGACAACTCCAATACCAACGCTGTGAATAACAGTGTGAATCGTGCCACTAACAGGGATCAGTCTACCGGTGGAGGTGGATACGATTATGGCAATGCTGCTGCTGATATCAACCCGGATGACATTGAATCAGTAAACGTACTGAAAGGTGCCGCTGCCGCTGCACTATATGGCTCCAGGGCCTCCAACGGTGTGGTAATGATTACTACCAAAAAGGGCAGGAGAGGTTTAGGCGTTACCGTTAATTCCGGCGTAACATTGGGTTATGTGGATAAAAAAACCTTCCCTACTTATCAGAAGGAATATGGTTCCGGTTACAGTGCTGATTACGGATCTCCTGATGGCGGATATTTTTCCTACGAAGATGTAGATGGCGACGGGCAACCGGATCTGCTGGTACCTTTAACAGAAGATGCCTCCTATGGTGGCCGGTTTGATCCTAATCTGCAAACTTTTTACTGGGGATCAGTATATCCCAAACTGGCTTCTTACCGGAAAAAACATGCCTGGGTAGGTGCTGCCAATGATCCCTCCTCATTTTTTGAAACAGCGGTTGGTACCAACAACAGTGTTATGGTAGATGGTGGTGGAGATCAGGGATATTTTAAACTGGGCTATACCAAAAATATCGATAAAGGTATTATGCCTAACAGCAAGATCACTAAAGACCTGATCAACTTTGGCGCTTCCTATAATATTACTTCCAAGCTCACCGCTTCTGCTTCCGTGAATACTACTATCATCAACGGATTGGGTAGATATGGTACAGGTTATAATTCAAAAAACCTGATGACCAACTTCAAGCAATGGTGGCAAACCAATGTGGATGTAAAAGAGCAAAAAGATGCTTATTTCCTGACCAAAGACAATGTCACCTGGAATCCCAAAGGTGTAGATAACCTGGTACCTGCTTATTGGGATAATCCCTACTGGACCAGGTATGAGAACTTTGAATCTGATAAGCGTACCAGGAATTTCGGCAATGTAAGTTTGAATTATAAACCTACGGACTGGCTGGAAGTACTGGGACGTGTTTCACTGGATACTTATAATGAAACACAGGAAGAAAGAACTGCTATAGGTTCGTTTGATCCATCAGAATATGCACGGTTTGAACATGCTTTCCAGGAGTTTAACTATGACCTGTTATTGAATTTTAGTAAGAATATATCAGATGATATCTCCTTCAAAGGCATACTGGGAGGTAATGTGCGAAGAACCACCAACGAATCCATTTTGTCTAAAACCAATGGTGGTTTACTGATTCCCCACCTCTATGCATTGCTCAACTCTGCCAACCCCATGGAAGCGCCAAGGGAAGTATCCACTACAGAAGAAGTAGATGGTATTTTTGCCAGTGTGAGTTTTGGCTTCAAGGAATACCTGTTTCTGGATCTGACTGCCAGAAGGGATGTGTCTTCTACCTTACCGGCAGGTAGCAATGATTATTATTATCCATCCGCTTCCCTGGGTTTTGTATTTTCTAAACTGATGCCGGACGCTACCTGGTTATCGCATGGTAAATTCAGGGTCAACTATGCAGAAGTGGGTACCAGTGCTCCTCCTTTGTATGTAAAGAACTACTATGATGTACCTACCGGCATTGATGGCGTACCGCTGGCTTCTGTAGACGGCAGAAAATATAATCCTAATCTGAAACCGGAACGTACCAAGAGCTTTGAAACAGGGCTTGAAATGGCCTTCCTGAATAACCGCGTTGGTTTTGACCTCACTTACTATAAACAAAATACGATAGACCAGATCGTACCACTTCCGGTATCAAGATCTACCGGTTTTGACTACAAAGTAATTAATGCAGGTAATATCCAGAATAAGGGAGTAGAAGTATCCGCTTTTGGTACACCGGTTAAAACAAATGATTTTTCATGGACGATTAATCTGAACTGGTCACGCAACCGGAATGAAGTAAAATCGTTACCAGGTATTACTACTTTGCAGCTGGCCAACTTCCAGGGAGGAGTTTCACTGAATGCTTCTGTGGGACAGCCTTATGGCACTATCATTGGCAGCAACTTTGTGTATAAGGATGGACAAAAGCTGATCGGAGAAGATGGCTATTATGTACAGTCTCCCACCTCCAATGAAATTATCGGAAATGTGAACCCCAACTGGATTGGTGGTATCAGCAACACTTTGAAATACAAGGATCTTGCCCTGAGCTTTTTAGTAGACATACGTCAGGGAGGCGATCTGTTTTCGCTGGATTTGTATTATGGACTGGCCACAGGCGTATTACCTGAAACAGTAGGCAACAATGATAAAGGCAATCCCTCCAGAAGCCCGATTGCAGATGGGGGAGGTGTGATCCTGCCTGGTATAACAGAAGACGGTAAAGCCAATGCCACCCGGGTAGAGAATATCTACGGTTTGTATGGATACGTAAATAACCCATCTGCTGCTTTCGTGTATGATGCCAGTTATGTAAAACTGCGTGAAGTGGCCCTGACTTATTCTTTGCCAAGATCAGTGATGGCGCGTATCTCTCCTTTCAAAGCAATTGATTTTTCATTGATCGGCAGAAACCTCTGGATCATTCATAAAAACATTCCTTACAACGATCCGGAAGAAGGTTTAGGTTCCGGTAACCTGCAGGGGTATTTATCCGGTAGTTATCCTGCCACCCGGACTTTTGGATTTAACGTGAAATTCAGATTCTGACATTTGCCATATGCAAGGAATTACATATAGCCAATAAAAATAGAAAAACATGAAAAAGCTTATTATATATACATCAGTTGCCCTGGCGGTATTGTTCACCGGAGTGTCTTGTACAAAGGACCTGACGGACCTGAACAATGATAAGAAAAAACCTGCTGGCGTATCACAGGGCGCGCTCTTTGCCAGCGCCCAGAAAGAGTTGGTAGATGCCGTGACCAGCACCAACGTAAACCTGAACATTTTCAGATTGATTGTACAACATTGGCAGGAAACCACCTACCTGGATGAGTCCCGCTATGATTTAAATACCAGAAGTATTCCGGATAATTTCTGGGATGCTATTTATACCGATGTGGTAAAAGACCTGGAAGAATCGAGAGGAGTGGTAAATGCAGATGCTACCATTTCCGACGGTGTTAAAAAGAACCAGATTGCACAGATTGAGATTATGAGTGTGTATGCTTTTTCCGTAGGGGTAAATACTTTTGGAGATATCCCTTATAAAAAGGCAATGGATATTGAAAATATCTTTCCATCCTATGATGGGGCGCAGGCGATCTATGATGATATGATTGTACGTTTGAATGCAGCGATTGGTGCGCTGGATGCAGGAAGCGGAAGTTTTGATAACAGCGACCTCATTTACAGAGGAGATATTGTAAAATGGAAAAAATTCGCCAATTCGCTTAAAATGCGGCTGGGAATGATATTGGCAGATGTTTCTCCGGCCGTAGCCAAGAAGATTGTGGAAGAAGCTTCCCCTGGCGCTTTTGGCGCCAATGATGATAACGCTACTTTCCCTTATTCTACCGTACCTCCCAATACCAACCCGCTTTGGGAGGATCTGGTACAGAGCCAGCGTCAGGATTTTGTAGGGGCCAATACCCTGATTGATTTTATGAATGCCAGAAATGACCCCAGAAGAGCCATTTTCTTTACCCAGCGCGGTGGCACTTACATTGGAGGCAATCCGGGATCAAGCAGTCCATTCAGTAATTTCTCTGGTCCCGGCACCCTGCTTACCAAGAAAGATCTGGTAGGTTTGCTGATCGATTATGCAGAAGTGGAGTTTATGAGAGCAGAAGCACTGGAAAGACAATTTGCCGTAGGAGGCACTCCAAAAGAACATTATGACAATGCGATCCGTGCATCCTTTCAGTATTGGGGACTTACCACTGCCGATGCTGATACTTACCTGGCCCGGCCGGATGTAGCCTATGCTACTGCCACAGGGACCTATAAGCAGAAAATAGGAGAGCAGAAATGGGTAGCCCTGTATAATCGCGGGTATGATGCATGGGTAGAGTGGAGAAGACTTGATTTCCCTAAATTAAAAGTACCCAACAGGGCACAATCAGTTACACCATTACGTTTTACTTATTCCATAGATGAACAAAACCTGAACAGGACCAATTATGACGCCGCAGCAGCGGCCATTGGCGGGGATGTAGTAGCCACTAAACTGTTCTGGGATAAATTTTAGTTTTTCCTAATAAGCATATGTAGAAAAGACCGCCCTTTTCCAGGGGCGGTTTTTTTATGCGGTCTGTAAAGGGCAGAACTTTAATATATCCCAAAAAAAGCGCGATAAATACGCCCTGCTTTTCTATTTTTGTACTTTCCTTTTAAAAAGTACAGCATGGAAAATCAGCAAGAAGATCAGAACCAGCTTAATATTGAGTTGACTGAAGAAATAGCGGAAGGCGTATATGCCAACCTGGCCATTATCACGCATTCTAATGCCGAATTTGTGGTAGATTTTGTAAACGTTATGCCTGGTCTTCCCAAAGCCAAAGTTAAGTCCCGCATCATATTGACCCCCCAGCACGCCAAACGGTTTATGAAGGCCATGGTAGATAATATCAAGAAGTATGAAGCCGTAAATGGCACCATACAGGATCAGGAGCCGGTATCATTACCTATGAATTTTGGTGGTCCTACTGCACAGGCTTAGTGCATTATATAATTACTGATAATGAATCATATATATTCCTATCATCATTTAAGGGAGTTTACCCGTGAAGTATTTATTCATATGGGTTGTTCTCTCGAACATGCTGCTATGGCCAGCGAGGTATTGGTATCGGCGGATCTGAGAGGCATTGATTCTCATGGAGTAGCACGGTTATCCGGATATGTACGCTTATGGGAAGCCGGGCGTATTAATCCCAAACCCAATATCCGCATTGTGCATGAAACACCCAGCACAGCGGTAGTAGACGGGGATAGCGGACTCGGTCTGGTGGTAGCGCCTTTTGCCATGGAAGTAGCCATGCAAAAAGCAGCAGCAGTAGGCAGTGGTTGGGTGAGTGTAAAACATTCCAACCATTTTGGTATTGCAGGCTATCATGCTATGAAAGCCCTGGAAAGGGATATGATCGGTATGGCCATGACCAATGCCAGCCCGCTGGTGGCACCCACTTTTGCGAAGGAGCGTATGCTGGGTACCAATCCCATTGCAGTAGCCATACCAGCCGACCAGCAACCTCCTTTTGTGGCTGATTTTGCCACTACTACTGCAGCCAACGGTAAGCTGGAAATACTGCAACGGAAAAGTGAAGCAGCCCCTGTGGGCTGGATCCAGGACAAGGATGGGCATTCCAGTACCAACCCGCACGAATTAAAAGATGGCGGCGCGTTATTGCCCCTTGGCGGCGACCGGGAGCATGGCAGTCATAAAGGGTATTGTTTGGGAGCAATTGTTGATATATTTTCGGCCGTTCTTTCCGGCGCTAACTATGGTCCCTGGGCTCCTCCATTTGTGAGCTTCCTGCCTTTACCCCCCGATCCGGTAGGGGAAGGGCTGGGGCATTTCTTTGGGGCCATGCGGGTAGATGCTTTCCGTCCGGCAGATGAATTTAAGCAACATATGGATAAGTGGATAGGCCGCTTCAGGAGTGCTACCCCGGTAGAAGGGCAGCAGGTACTGATCCCCGGTGATCCGGAACGGGAAATGCAAAAAGCCCGGCTGGAAGAAGGGATACCGGTATTGGCACCGGTAGTAAAAGACCTCCGGGAAGTAGCTGACAGGTTTAAATTGAATTTTTGATAAACAGGTAAGGGGTAATGCTTTCCGGCACTGCCTTTCATAAACATAAATCAATAGCAGGAAACGGGCATACCGCACGCTCCGGCTGCCTTAAAAACAAACAACATTCAGATGAAAGTCTTAAAATTTGGTGGAACTTCTGTAGGTAAACCAGAACGTATGCATGCCGTGGCACAACTGATTACAGCAGATGACGAGCCCAAAATTGTGGTATTATCCGCGTTGTCAGGTACTACCAACGCTTTAGTGGAGATCAACCAGTCATTGGCAGAATCAAAGAAGGAACAGGCTAAACAACAGATCGACAAGCTGGAAAAGCATTACCGTGCTTTTTGCGAAGAGCTGCTGAAACAGGACGATTCCCGCGCAAAAGCGAAGGCGATTGTAGATGAACATTTTGAATTCCTGAATATTATTCTGAAAATATCCTTTAACGAAGCGCTCAATAAGGATATCCTGGCACAGGGAGAGCTGCTGTCTACCAAATTATTCTGCGTATATGTGGCAGAGAGCGGAATAGACGCCGTATTGCTGCCTGCACTGGATTTTATGAGCATTGACGAGTTTGAAGATCCAGAAATACCTAAAATTAAGATCAAGCTCAGCAACCTGATCGAAAAGCACAAAGGACAAAAAGTATTCGTTACCCAGGGATATATTTGCCGTAATGCAAAAGGAGAAGTAGATAACCTGAAGCGTGGTGGCAGTGATTACTCCGCTTCCCTGATCGGTGCTGCTATTCAGGCCAGCGAAATCCAGATCTGGACGGATATCGATGGCATGCACAATAATGATCCCCGTATCGTAAAGAAAACATTCCCGATAGAACAGTTGTCGTTTGATGAAGCTGCCGAGCTGGCCTATTTTGGCGCCAAAATATTACACCCTGCTTCTATCTGGCCTGCCCAGCACTTTAACATTCCGGTGAAATTGCTGAATACCATGCAGCCGGAAGCCAAAGGTACCCTGATCACAGAACTGCCTAATGGCAACGGGGTAAAGGCAGTTGCTGCAAAAGACGGCATTATTGCTATCAAAATTAAATCCAGCCGCATGCTGCTGGCATACGGTTTCCTGCGTAAGATTTTCGAAGTATTTGAAAAATACCGTACCCCTATCGATATGATCACCACTTCTGAAGTGGCCGTATCATTGACTATCGATAATACCCAGCACCTGGATCAGATATTGAAAGAATTACAGCCATTTGGTTCTGTAGAGCTGGATCATCATCAAACGATTGTTTCCATTGTTGGAAATGAAGTAGCAGCTACACCTGCTATTCTGAAGAAATTGTTTGATGCCCTTACAGAAGTGCCATTGCGCATGATCTCTTATGGTGGCAGCCGGCATAATATTTCTATCCTGGTAGGGGGGCAATACAAAGATAAAACCCTGCAATTGCTGAATGGCGGATTGTTTGGATTGGAATAGCAGTATAACAGACAGAAAAGCATAAAAGCGCAAAGCTGATGACGATATCGTTATCAGCTTTGCGCTTTTATGTAGCTATGTGTCATACTTAGTTTTAGTCTTTGGGCCTTTCGGGGTTTTTCAGTTTTCCGCCCCTATCCTGCAGCCGCTGATCAAAGTAAAAAGGCTGGGAATGTGTAATAACAATACGGGCCGCATCAGGATGGAGTGGATTGATCAGGTAGTTAAATTCTTCTGCAATTACCACGGAGGGTATTTTGAGCACAGCCTGTGCAGCGGAAGTAATCCATTCATCACCTACCTGCTGTAAAGCAGGAAAAGGAGCGAGCGACTGCCATCCGGAAGGGAGTTCTTTGCGCAGCATGGTTTTAATGTGGATATCATCCGGAATATGAATCGTAGCGATACAAAAATCCAGTACAATATTTTTCAGCGGAATATGCACGAGTACTTCCAGTGCTGATAAGGCGCGGCTACCGGCAGTGTATACAATAGCATGTCCGGGGCTGTTCCACCTGCCGCCATATAAGCGGGCACCGGTGCCATTCATATCGGTTATATAAGCACATTTGCTGATCCGGTATACTTCCATAAGATATTGTGTAGTGGGGGCAAAAAAGACCCTTATGCGGGTAAGCCCGTTTAGGCAAACAAGCCATGTTCTATACGGCCCAGTTCGTCTTGAATGAGTTGAAAACCAAACGTAGTGTCCAGCAGGGAAATAGGGTGTTGGTAATTAAATGCAGGGAGTGGTGTGCGCATCCATTCCTTGAAGTTTTCAAGGTCGCCGAATACTTCCGTACCCCGTTGGTATAATTGTGATAATAGTATAGCTCTTTCTGACGTGTCTGCAGAGAGTTTGGCATCGTCTGCATAGCGTTGAAGGGTTCTTTCAGAAATATGCAGCACGTGTGCTATTTCTGATAAAGTAAAGGATAGCTGACGGGAAAGGTTCAGCAGCGCCTTTTTGATAATGCCACTTCTGGATAACTGAATAAATTCAAAATACCCGCTCCCTGCCACGTAGGCGGCAGTGGGTGGCTCACTTACAATGAGCAGTGTCTGCTCTTGTTCCTGGTACCTGTTGCTTTTTGAATGTTTCATATAATGCGACATTTGTCACAAAGATACAACATTTTGTCTTGTCTTCCTATTCCTTTTCCAGATACCCGATTTTTCGCATGTAATTGATTTCCATAGATAATACCCCATATTCTGATATTACTTTGCCCTGTAATACATAAAAACCACCTTTTTGAACCGGGTATTGCCGGAGGCTATCGGGAAAGTGCACCGTATCGATGAATTGTCCTTCCCGGTCGAGGAAAGTACCAAAGCACATCGGTTCTCCTTTGGAGGTACGTACATATTTGGTACATACCAGGTAGCCCAGCGCCTGTATGCTGTGCCCTATATACTGTGCAAAATTTTTTAGCAGGATAAAGGGACTTTGGTCCAGTTGCAGTATTTCAAAAGGGGAGGAGAGGGAAAAGCCGAGGAGTGCTATTTCATCAAATGCATTTTCGTGGGCATGGTATGCCAGGGTGGGGAGTTGTCCGGTAGTGACCGGCTCCCGGAAAAGGGAGACGGTATTCGTATGTTTTTTATCATTGTTTCTTATCAGCAGGCTACTTTCCCAGAGCAATTCTTTTTTCGTATGTCCGGTAAAGTTAAAACATCCGATCCGGATCAGTATTTCCAGTTGTTCCGGAGCAGGTGCTATTCTGCTGATAAAATCTTCCAGGTGCAGAAAGGGGCCGTATATATTCCGGTTTTCCAGCAGTTGCTCTGCCAGTAGTTGTTCCAGTCCATCAATATGAATAAATCCCGTATATACATCATTGCCGCAGAGTTGTGTTTCATATATACTGTTATTCACACAGGGAGGATGAATATTAACGCCTGTTTTCTGTAATTCTCTGAAATAAAGTTCCCGGTTATAAAAGCCGCCAAAGTTATTGATCACTGCCACCATAAATTCTGCGGGGAAGTAGGTTTTTAAGAAGAGGCTTTGATAGCTTTCTACAGCAAAGCTGGCGGAATGTGCTTTGGAAAAGGAGAAGTTAGCGAAGCTGGATATTTGGCGCCATACTTCTTCGGCTATATGTCTGGGGCGTTTAAGCGCGTCGCAGTTATCAAAAAACTGGTCCTGTATTTTCCGGAAGTTATCCTGGCCCCGGTATTTGCCGGACATAGCGCGGCGGAGGGTATCTGCATCTGCCAGTTCGAGGTTGGCAAACCGGTGGGCCACCTTAATCACATCTTCCTGGTATACCATGATACCGAAGGTTTCATGTAATAGCTCCCTGATAATGGGATGGAGGTATACTACCTGGTCGGGGTGGCGGAAGTTGTGGATATATTGCCGCATCATACCGGATTGTGCCACACCCGGACGTATAATAGAGCTGGCAGCTACGAGGGTCAGGTAGTCTTCGCATTCCAGTTTTTTCAGCAGTTGGCGCATGGCAGGAGATTCAATGTAAAAGCAGCCGATGGTGTTCACGGTTTTCAGCTGTTGCTGTACATTTTTATCCACCATGAAAGATTTTACATCATGAATGTCGATGTGTACGCCTTTGTTTTCTTTGATGATATTGATGGTATCCCGGATATGGCCCAGCCCGCGTTGGCTCAGAATATCAAATTTAAACAGGCCGATAGCTTCTGCCTGGTGCATGTCCAGTTGTGCCGTATTAAATCCCTTGGGCGGCAGGTGGGTAGTACAATACTGATGGATAGGTGCTTCACTGATCAGGATACCACCGGCATGGATACTGAGGTGGTTGGGGAATGATTTTTCAACAGCCATCAGTTTTACATATTTCAGGATCTTTTCCTGGATGCTGTCTTTGTCCAGGCGGATATCAAAACTGTTTTCCAGTATTTTATCTATCTCATTTTTAGGAAGGCCATATACTTTACCCAGTTCACGTATCATGGCATTGGTCTGGAAGGTGGCTACCGTACCCAGCAATGCGGTATGTTCTTCTTTGTAAGTATCAAATACATATTTGATCACTTCGTCCCGGTCGCGCCAGGAAAAGTCAATATCAAAATCCGGTGGGGAGCTGCGGTGTGGATTTAAGAAACGTTCAAAGTAGAGGTCCAGTGCTATGGGATCCACATCCGTTATTTTGAGACAGTAGGCCACCACTGAATTAGCGCCGCTGCCTCTGCCTACATAAAAAAAGTCACGGTGCCGGGCATACCGGATAATATCCCAGGTGATAAGGAAGTAGGATTCAAATTGCAGTTGGTTGATGATCTGCAATTCTTTTTCAACCCGGTTGCGGGCTTCCTGGTTGTTGGTACCATAGCGGTATTCCAGGCCTTCGAGTGCCAGTTGGCGTAGCAGCTTATGATCGGTGACTGCATCTTTTTTGTAGTATTTCCTGTTATGCGAAATGGTGAAGTCGAAATGTATTTCGCAGGCTTCCATTACCCTCAGGGTATTGCGCACGATATGCGGATAAGCGGCGTAATGATGAAGCAGGGTAGCCGGCGGAATGAACTGTTCATCTGCTGCAGCCACGGTATCGGGTTGCAGTTGGCTGATCAGGATGTTCTGGTCTACTGCCCGCAGTAAACAATGTAAAACGTAGTGATCCCGGTTCTGGAAAGTAACGGGTTGGAGGATCACCAGTTTGTCTTTATACGCTATGGTATTTATCCGGAATAGTTTATTTATTTCCCCCGGCTTTACGCCCATTAGTTCATGAGGAGCCAATTGTGATAAGGGGCGGCTGTTCCAGGCATAAATCACGAATGTATGTGGCAGAAAGGGCGCCTGATCAGGGTATGGCGCAGTACTATGCAGATGCGAAGAAACGAAGCGGTTGATGTGCAGCCAGCCTTCCATGTTCTGTGCCAGCAGGATATATTTAAAAGTATGTTCGTTCCTGCATTCCACGCCAATGATAGGTTTGATATCCTGGGCATGGCATTCCTGTACAAATTCCCAGGTATCGGCAGTGATGTTGATATTGGTGAGTGCAAGGGAGGAGATGCTCAGTTTTTTGGCAGTTGCTACCAGTGCTTTGGCATTGATGGTACCATAGCGGAGGCTGAAAAATGTTTTACAGTTAAGATACATGGCAATGGCTTCAGAACTTTTTATAATAAGGACGCAGTGGAGTGGGGCCTGCCAGTTTCTTTTTTTCCGGGGAGAGTACGTTTGTGCCTTTCATGAGGTATTGCCATCCGAACCTGTTTTTGATATGATCAATAGCCTGGTATAATGCAATCATTTCCTGGGTATCGTCAAACAGGCTGATCTGGTAATTACCTTGTACCATATGGCTGAAGCGAACGCCTATCAGGCGAATTAACAGGCGGCGGTCGTATAGTTTTTTAAACAGTTCCTTTACTTTTTCGAGCAGCAGGTGATCGCAGCAGGTATAGGGAATGCTCATTTGTTTGGTAACGGTTTCAAAGTCGGAATAGCGGATTTTGATGGTCACGCATCCGGTGAGTTTATTTTGCTGCCGGAGTTCGAAGGCAATTTTTTCGGTCATCCTGACCAGCTCTGCATTAATGAATTGCATATCGATGGTATCGGCAGCAAAAGTGCTCTCTGTGGAAATAGATTTTTGTTCATGGTAGGGGATGACAGGCGTATCATCTATTCCATTCGCTTTATTCCAGAGGGAGATGCCATTTTTGCCCAGCCATGCTTCCAGGAGGGCAACGGGTATTTCGCTCAGGGTTTTTACATTTTCCACACCGCGTTGTCTGAGTTGTGCACCGGTTTCTTTGCCTACCATGGGTAATTTTTCGATGGGCATGGGCGCCAGGAAGATCTTTTCGTTGCCAAAGGGGATTTGCAGTTGTCCGTTGGGTTTAACCTCGTTGGTAGCAACTTTGGAGATCATTTTATTGGAAGCCAGGCCAAAGGAGATGGGGAGGCCGGTTTCTTTAATAATGAGCTGGCGCAGTTCGGCGGTCCACTTCATGGTACCGAAGTACTTATCCATGCCGCTGAGGTCAAGGTAAAACTCGTCAATAGATGATTTTTCATATAAAGGAGCCTGCCGGGCGATGATATCGGTTACATCTTTAGAAAACTGGCTGTATTTTTCCATGTCACCATTGCGTACCAGGGCATGGGGGCATAGTTTAAGTGCTGTTTTCATGGGCATGGCAGAGTGGATGCCGTATTGTCTGGCTTCATAGCTGCAGGCCGCTACCACGGCGCGGTCGCTGCGGCCACCTACCAGCAGGGGTTTTCCTTTCAGGCTGCTGTCACTCAGGCACTCTACCGACACAAAAAAACAATCCAGGTCAAAATGTGCAATTGAACGCTGCTGTAAAGAAATCATAAAAACAGTTTTTATGAAGAAACGGTGCAGCCGCTGTTAGTTGGCATTTGAAGCGGGGCTGCCTCCAAAGATACTAATAAATTTAGTGAATACTAAAAATATTAGTATTTTACAACAATGGGATTTTACCATCAGCCGGTATTTTCCTAACTTTAACCCAACATATTGGGCATGAAGTATGTAGTAAGATAAGAGGTGGACATGAAGGATCAGGAAATAGTGTAATTCACCAATAAAACTATTTTTCCATGAAACAGCCGGATTATCCAAAAGAACTGCTATTGTTGGCCTTATTGCTTGCGCCCATGGTTTACCTGGGCATTATCTGGAATACGTTGCCCACTATTATCCCTACTAATTTTAATGTAGAAGGCACCCCGGACCGGGTAGGCGGTAAAAGTGAGGTATTACTGCTCATGATTTTCCTGTTTTTTACCAATGCGTTGCTGTATTTTTTGTTCCGGTATATTCCTAAAACTGAAGGGGAACCGGGACCGGAGGCAGCTATTCATCAAAGTGAGTATTACCGTATCCGTTTTATGATCCATATTTATCTGTCTTTATTTACCGGAGGCATCATTTTTATGCTTAGCCAGGGGAGAGAGATCATAATGGAACGCTGGGCATTTATTGGCGTAGGGATATTGATTGCGGTAATTGGGCTTTATCTGAAAAAGCTGCAACCCAATAATTATGTAGGGGTACGTACGCCCTGGACTTTGCAAAGCCCTGCTATCTGGAAAGAAACACACCGTATGGCTGGTACGCTTTGGTTATGTACCGGGATTGTTATTATTCTGGCATCTTTTTTCCTGCCATTGGTAACCGGGGTATTTGTGCTCATTTTTGTGGCATTTATACTCGCCGCACTCCCCTATATATATTCATTCCGGTTATACAATACAGATAAAGGTTAACATAAAAAGAGTTCCGGTGTTTTGCCGGAACTCTTTTTATATAAACGGTGTTTTAGTGGAAGCGGTATTATGCGCCACTATAAACGATTATGATGATCAGATCAGAACCAACCTTTGCCTAATGCTTCATAGAAAGGCCAGGGGATTTGTTTTATCAGGATCAGCATTACGATGCCGTAAAATATCAGGGCATATTTGTGTTTCTGGGCGTCGGTGGCCGCTTTCTTCACTTTGGAGTAGCCAATGTGTACCAGGGCCAGGGCGATAATAGCCATTACTTCATGCTCTACCGTAAAAAAGCGTACTACCGGGTTTTTCATAGCAGCACCCATATCCTGTAGTCCTGTTTGTGCCAGGGGACTAAAAAAGAAGAATACCAATAAACCCACTACTAACTGGATATCGAAGAATATCATAAAGAACATCCCAGCTTTCTTATCTGTTGCGGTAAAAGGAGTTTTGCCGCTAACACCTTTGATTGCACGAATTACGGCCCATATTCCAGCCAATACTATAGCCCATCTTAAAAGGGAGTGAACATGTAACATATTTGAGTTGGATTTGTTAACGGCAAAAATAAGCTAAGAAGTGGGAATATATTTGGTAAATCAGAAAATTATTTGCTAATTTTGTTAGTAATGTACTAAATAATTTAGGTTATGTCTGTTGTATGCCAAAATTTAAAGTTTCTGCGTAAGCAAAAAGGCTGGACCCAGCAGGAGTTTGCTGATAAACTGGGGATCAAACGTTCTTTATTGGGTGCTTATGAAGAAGAGCGGGCTGAACCGCGCACAGAAGTACTGGAACTGGTAAGTGACATGTTCCGGGTATCCATTGATGATCTGTTGCGCCGGGATGTAGGCTCGCAGAAAGAAAGTTTTCTTGAAAAACGACGGCAACAGAAGTTGGGTACCAACCGGCAACAGATAGAATTTGTTCCGGTAAAAGCAGCAGCAGGGTACCTGGCTGGTTATAACGATGATGAATTTATTGAAGAGTTAAACACTTTTACGCTTCCCATGCTGGGGGCCGGTAATTACCGTGCTTTTGAAATTGCGGGGGATTCCATGCTGCCTGTATCTTCCGGTTCCGTTATTGTATGCCATAAGGTAGACGGATGGGAGGATATCAAGAATAATGAAACCTATGTGGTAGTGACCACCCGTGAAGGGATTGTATATAAAAGGGTGTTGAAGAGCAACCGCAGCAAGGTAAAAGTGACCCTTATGTCTGATAACCCCCAGTTTGAACCTTATGCCGTAGGGATGGATGAAATCCTGGAACTGTGGCAAACAGATGCGATCATTAATAAAGTAGGACAACAAAGCAGAATGAGTGTTAACCACCTGGCCGATATGGTCAGCCACCTGCAGGAACAGGTAAGCATGCTCAAGAAGAAGATCAAGAATTAAGGAGGGATAACAGTTTACTTTTACGCCACTGGTTGGTTTTGTAGTTTAAAAGGCATAAATTAATTGTAAGTTATGTTGACCCTGCCTGGTGATAAGATCGGGCAGGCCAGGGGGATGGATCACTGTAAACCGCCAGTCAAAATGAACTTTCATATTTCTTTTGCCGAAGCATTCCGGCAGCTACAGAAAAGCGAGGATGATTTTGCTGTTCTCATTGAAAATGGATCTATGCGGGGAATTATATTCGGTCCCGATGAGATAGATGATCAGCAACCGCATATGCAGGATGAAATATATATTGTAATGCGGGGTACCAGTGAATTTAATCTCCAGAACAAAGTAGTGAAAACAGGCCCCGGTGATTTCCTCTTCGTCCCCGCCGGTGCAGAACACCGCTTCTTCAATTTTACCAGTGATTTATTATTATGGGTGATTTTCTACGGACCTGAAGGCGGGGAACGTGCCTGATCCTTGCAGTGCCCAGACCCTGTCAGTGTGCAGCGCTTGTCAGAAAATAGCCGCGGCTGCTTTAAAAGTATGACAGTGTGCATTCACAATATCCCTGATATGTGGCGAGTAACCTCCTCCCATCGCCACGGCACAGGGAATACGATGCTGTTTTAAGGTACGGAATACCAGCTCATCTCTTTCCCTGCACCCATCCGGTGTTACTTTTAACTTCCCGTATTTATCCGTTTCCAGGATATCCACTCCCGATAGATAAAAAACAATATCCGGCTTTACCCGGGCTATTAATAAGGGTAAGGCATCCTTTAGCAACTGCAGGTAAGTAAGGGTATCCATACCATCCTGTAGTGGAATATCCCAGTCGGACACTTCTTTGTGAAAAGGATAGTTATGCGCACCATGCATACTGAAGGTAAATACCTGTGGATTATTGTTGAATATGGCAGCAGTGCCATTACCCTGATGCACGTCCAGGTCGATGATCAGTATTTGTCGTACCAGTTGTTGGTAGAGCAGGTAATTGGCCGCAACAGCAAAATCATTTAGCAGGCAAAATCCTTCTCCCCGGTCTGCAAAAGCGTGATGGGTACCACCAGCTACATTTAAAGCGATGCCATGTTCCAGTGCGTGTAAGGCGCAATCTATGGTACCCTGGCAAATCACTATCTCCCGCTGGGTAAGTGCAGGAGATTGTGGAAAACCGATGCGCCGTTGTTCCCTTTCCGGCAGGGTTTGTTCCTTTAGCTGTTGCCAGTAGCCGGAGGTATGTGTTAGTAAGATCACCTCCGCAGGCAGTGGCGTCGGAGAAAAAATATGATCCTGTGTGATCACCCCTTCCCGTAATAGTTGCGCGGGGATCAGTTCGTATTTGATCATGGGAAAACGATGTCCTTCCGGTAAGGGGTGTGCGTATATTTCGTGGTAGGCAATGCGCATGGTTTTATTCTTTTATCATCATCACTGTATCTGTACAATACTTTTATTGGCAATAACAAATACGTTTTCATGGGCAGCGGGCGCCAGCATGGCCAGACCGGTAAAATGCCCGAAGGCCGGGAGGATGCCGCAGTGGCGGCCAAAATAAAAACAGGGTAGGCGCAGCCGTTGTTTGCCCACGCCAGGGAGGGTTACTCCCGGATGTATATGTCCGGAGAACGTATAATTGTGCCCGTTATCTTCTTCGCAAGGTTCATGCAGGAAGTGAATATTCCGGATAGTAAGCTGCTCATGCACCGTTACCTGTAAGGTATCGTATACGGCAGCAGGCATAATATCATGATTGCCTTTTACCAGTTCAAAACGGATATGTGCAAACTGCTGCCGCCAGATGCGGAAGTATTGTACATCATTGTTTTCGTTGCTGTGAAACATATCGCCCACAATAATGATTTGTGTGGGGTGATATTTTGTAATCAGGCGTTGCAGCCGGAACAGGTCTTCCTGTACAATACCGGCCGGTACTGCAATACCGGCTTTTCTGAAATGCGCTGCCTTGCCCAGGTGGAGGTCCGACAGGATCAATGCTTTTTCCTCTTCCCAGAATATAGCCTTACCGGCAGAGAGCCGCCAATGTTGTTGTTGAAAATAAAATACCTGTTCTTCCAAGCCTTGTTATATCGTTTATGTGGTGAGCAATGTAGTTATGCCTTTTCCAGCTGTACCTGCAGTTTTCTTACCCGGTCTTCCAGTTTTTCGCTGGTCAGATTTTCCCGCATACTGTCTACCTTGATCGGGAAGCAGAAAGGGGTAAGCTGTGTTGGAAAGGTAATGACAATATTACCATTGTATATGCGTTCCATCGTTTCCCGCAAGCGGGCTTCTTCCATCTGATAAAAGAATGCCTCGTTAAAAGCCTGTCGCAGTAAAAGGTTATGGGTATCATAATCCTTAAATACATTAAAGAGGAGGGAAGCCGAAGATTGCAGATGCCGGGCTGCTTTATTTTTTCCGGGGTATCCCTGGAAGATAAGTCCGGCAATTACGGCAATGTCCCGGAATTTACGCCTGGCCATTTCAGTAGCGTTAACGCTGGTTTGCAGTTCCGTATTCAGGTTGTCCAGCGTAAAGAGTTGTTTTACATTTTCATTGG
The DNA here is from genome assembly GCF_040567655.1 of Chitinophaga sp. H8. Lineage (NCBI taxonomy): Bacteria > Pseudomonadati > Bacteroidota > Chitinophagia > Chitinophagales > Chitinophagaceae > Chitinophaga > Chitinophaga defluvii. The sequence continues at coordinate 329,999 of NZ_JBEXAC010000003.1, forward strand.
TAACAGGAATGGGCTGATCTGAAAGGAGTTCAAAACCATAATCATTCATGGCCATTGAGAAGGTAATAGGCTGGATAAGGCTGATACGGTAGGCCAGCAAGGCAGCCATCACTTCATGTACCAGGCGGCCTTCAAACGGGTATACAAAAAGATGGTACCCATCTTTGGTATGGATTTGTTCAATGAGCAGTTCATCTGCTTTGGGAATATGTGACAGTTGTTCCTGTAAGGTGAACAGTGGTTGCAGGGCTATCAGTTCCGGGTCTTTGGATTTACGGGAAATCGCTTCATTGAATTTGCGGCGCAGCATCATCCCCAGGTTGGCAGAAAGGGGCATGCGGCCGCCCTGCCAGCTGGGAACAATTGTTTTCTTCGCATTTGATTTGCGCACCAGTACGGTCATGTCTTTGATCATCACAAATTCCAGGTTACGGCCACCCAGGCTAAAGGTATCACCGGCTTGCAACCTGGCAATAAATCCTTCTTCTATCATGCCGATGTATCCACCTGTCATGAATTTTACTTTCAGCATGGCGTCGCTTACAATGGTACCAATATGCAGCCGATGGCGGAGTGCCAGCATACGGCTATGGCAGGCATAAAAGTTACCTGTACGGTCCAGCTTTTTGAATTCATCGTAACTATACAGTGCATCTCCGCCGGTAGTTAAAAAGGAGAGTAGCCACTGCCATTCGTCCGGCGTAATATGCTGATAGCAGAAAGTACCTGTTATTTCTTCCCATATTTCTTCCGCATCAAAGCCATCAGAAACACCCAGTGTCATCAGGTATTGGAGCAGCACGTCATATGCCAGGAGTACCGGCATGCGGCTTTCGATCAGGTTTTCTTTCATGGCTGCTTTGAGAGCAGCCGCTTCTACCAGTTCGAGAGAGTGGGTGGGCAGGAAGTATATTTTACTCACGGCATCCGGCTGGTGACCGCTACGTCCGGCCCTTTGTAAAAAGCGGGCTACTCCTTTGGGGCTGCCCACCTGGATTACGGTATCTACCGGCCTGAAATCGACGCCCAGATCTAAACTGGCTGTACATACCACCGCCTTCAATACACCCGCGTGAAGGGCCTCTTCTACCCAGATACGGAGCTCCATATCAATAGATCCATGATGTAAGGCAATAGCCCCTGCCAGTTCAGGGCATTCCCGCAAAAGTCCCTGGTACCATATTTCGCATTGGGAGCGGGTATTGGTAAAGATCAGGGTGGTTTTGCTATTCAGGATGATGGGAATAGCCCGGTGTATCAGTTTGATACCCAGGTGTCCGGCCCAGGGAAATTTTTCTATTTCTTCGGGCAGTACACTTTCCAGGTCTATCTTTTTGGTCAGCTTTGCCTTGATGATGGTGGTATTGGTGTGGGTAGAGCCCATTAATACGTCCAGTGCTTCTTCGAGGTTACCAATTGTGGCAGAAATACCCCATATTTTCAAGGGAGGGCGATTGGATTTCAGGGTCAGTCCCTTTAAGCGGCTGAGGCCTAGTTCTACCATTACCCCGCGTTTGCTGCCTATCAATTCATGCCATTCGTCTACTACTACGGTATGTAAGTGGGTAAATACGGTAGCATAACCTTTCTGCGCCATGAGCAGGTGCAGGCTTTCCGGGGTGATGATCAGCACTTCCGGCATTTGTTTCTTTTGTTGCTGACGGGTAGCGACAGGAGTATCACCGCTGCGGATCCCTACTTTCCAGGGAACGTTCAGCTCCTGCAATGCTTCTTCCATTGCCCTGCCCAGGTCTTTGGCCAATGCCCTGAGCGGGGTGACCCATAGCAGCTGTAATCCGTTTTGTGTTTTATGCGGGTAGTTGTCCGGATATTTATTGATCCAGTCAATAACGGCAGCAAGAAAAAGGGAGAACGTTTTACCATAGCCGGTAGGTGCATTCACCAGGCCGGATTTACCTTGTAAATATTGCGTCCAGGCTTCTTGCTGAAAAGCAAAAGGTTGTAGTTCTTTGCCTGCCAGCCAATCAGTAATCACTTGCCATCCGGGCGGAGTTTTTTTCATCACAGATTGAAATTAGGACAAAAACAGATATCACCTATTTTTGTGCCATGTTATCCACATTTTTCCGCTTATCCGAACATCAGACTACCGTAAAAAAAGAGATCCTGGCAGGGCTTACCACCTTTTCTACCATGGCTTATATCCTGGCGGTAAATCCTTCTATTTTGTCTGCTACCGGGATGGATTTTAATGCGCTGATTACAGCTACCGCACTGGCCGCAGCGATAGGTACGCTGGTGATGGCATTGTATGCCCGTCTGCCTATTGGAGTGGCTCCCGGTATGGGACTGAACGCTTTTTTTGCCTATACCATTGTGGCGGGAATGGGGTACAGCTGGCAATTTGCGCTGACAGCCGTTTTCCTGGAAGGGGTCATCTTCATTTTTTTATCCATGTTCCGCATACGGGAAGCTATTATCAACAGTATCCCGGAAAATCTGAAACATGCGATATCAGTGGGTATTGGCCTACTGATTGCTTTGATCGGGATGGCCAATGCGGGAATTATTGAAACAGGGATGCGGCCGGTAGGTGATGGCAAACTGGATGGGGTGATCCTGAAAATCGGGGATGTTACCAGTACGGGACCATTGATTGCATTGGTAGGGCTACTTGTGAGTGCCGTACTGATGTACCGCAAGGTAAATGCCGCATTGCTGATCGGGATCCTGGCAGCAACGGTAGCAGGTATTCCCCTGGGTATTACGCACTGGCCGGCAAACGGGCATCTGGTGAGTATGCCGCCCTCTTTGGCGCCTATCGCACTTAAACTACAGTTTGGCGAAATCTTTTCCATGAAAATGGTGGTGATATTGTTTACCCTGCTGATGGTAAACCTGTTTGATACGGTAGGTACTTTAATCGGATTGTGCAATAAAGCGGGATTATTGGATAGCAACGGACGCCTGCCCCGCGCCAAGCAAGCCCTGATGGCAGATGCAGTGGGCACTACTGCCGCCGGACTCCTGGGTACCAGTGTAGTGACGGCCTATGTGGAAAGTGCGAGTGGTATTGCCGCAGGTGGCAGAACCGGATTGACAGCGCTTACAGTGGCCGGCATGTTTTTACTGGCCCTGTTTTTTGCACCGCTGTTTGCCATGATTCCGCAGGCAGCTACTGCTCCTGCACTGATCATTGTGGGGATGCTGATGATGGGGGCGGTGACAAAAATTGATTTTAATGATATTACGGAAGCAATCCCCGCATTTCTCGCTATTGTATTAATGCCTTATTCTTACAGCATTGCAGAGGGTATTGTGTTTGGAATGCTGTCTTACGTGTTGCTGAAAGTACTAACAGGGCAATACCGTGCCATCAGCCCCGTGATGTATATCCTGTCCGTATTGTTTATCGTTAGTTTCCTGGTAAAATAGCTAGCATGTGATGTAGCCTAAGCGCTCCATTCCTTTAATTGCACTTTATCTTTTTGCACGGTAAGCTGATGAAGCGCACTGCATTTCAGCGCGTAGTTATTTTTCTGATGCCCTACCGGAAAATTAAATGCGATGGGGAAGCTGGTATCCTTTACTTTTTCCCGTACGATATCATAAATGGATCTGCCAAATTCTTCACCGGGATCATCGGGTTTAATGCGGTTAAAACCGCCGATGATCAACCCTGCCAGGTTATCGAGCTTATGTGCCCGCTGCAGGCTGCCCATCATCCGGTCAAGACTATAGAGATATTCTCCCACCTCTTCCAGGAACAGTATTTTGCCGTTGGTATTTATTTCTGAATGGGTACCCAGCATACTTTGAATGATAGATAAGTTGCCGCCAATCAGTTCTCCTTTGGCGATGCCGGTACGGTTGTTGGCATCGGGCGTGGCACTATACTGCAATTTTTTACCGGTAAGCGCCTGATAGATGGACATGATCGTATCTTGTACAATGGGCTCTGCAGACTGGAAGTCGTCCGGAAAACTATTACACATTTTTGAGTGGATAGACGGGATGCCAAAGTGCCGGTTGATATGGCAATGTAATACCGTTACATCACTGAATCCTATTACCCATTTAGGCTGTTTCCGAAATTTGGTGAAGTCTACTTTGTCGATGATACGAGCTGCACCATATCCTCCGCGGCCACACATAATGGCTTTGATATCATTGTCATTCAGCATAGCCTGCAGGTCCTGCAACCTTTCTGCATCTGTGCCACCAAAGGTATAATCTCTGGCGCCTACTGTTTTACCAATACGGATATTGAATCCCCAGCTTTGCATAATGCGTACAGCGGGCTGTATTTCCTCCCTGGTGATATACCCTGCGGGGCAGGTAATGCCGATAATATCCCCCGGCTTTAAATAGGGTGGGGTGATGGGTTGTCTTTCTTTTTCTGCGGTATTAACAACGATGTTGGGCACATGGGCCATCGCGGGTATGCCAATACCTGCTGTTAATAAGGAGGACAAAAAATGCTTACGGTTCATAAGCTTAATGTAATAATTATTTGGCAAATGGCGGGCTGCGGTCATGGGAGATATGGTAGTGATGGCCTGCTTTTTGTTGTCCCTTCTATAAAAACCTTGTTTATGCGATCCTTATTTTATCAGCTTACCATAGGTATATTGTTATGCTGGCAGCTACCGGCATTACAGGCACAAAGCGCATGGCGTATAGAACCGGGGAAATATATCGGCAAAACTTTATTGGGAGATACACCGGATAAAATAAGTGCCCGCCTGGGTAATGCGGATGGAGGCGATGCTGCTATGGGCAAAGCGTGGAGCCTGTGGTACAGTCGTCATAAAGATAATACGATTGATTCCAGCCGGTTATTAGCCATTTATTTTACCAGGGATGAAAAAGACCGGATGCAAGCCAGGGAAATCAGGATCAATACACCTGCTTTTAAAACATTGGCTGGTATTAAAGTGGGTAGCCCGCTGGTAAATATCAAACGGGCTTTTCCCTACGTAAAGAAGGCTGCCGTATACGAAGATGCGGTTACCGGAAAACGTATTGAACTGTATGATGAGGTAAGACGTGGCATTACGTTTGAACTAACCCAACAAAAAACCGGCTCTCCGGTATGTACCGCTATTACCGTGCATGAAAGCGGTAAAGGAATAGTGGACCAGTACATGGCTTTTCCTGCTTATGAGAACTTTAAAAAGATAGAATAGTTCGTGATAGCAGACTTCGACAGGTAGTAAATAGTCAAATCAATACACCATCTGGTGGGTGGCCTTGATCACAGAGATCACAAAAATGCTTTGGGTATGGCTCAGGTTATCTACCTCCCCCAGCTTATTGACATAAAACTCGCGATACGCATTCATATCTTTTACCTGCACTTTGATCAGGAAATCAAATTCTCCGGAGATATTCAAACACTCTGTAACTTCTGTAAAAGCCACTATTTCCCGGATGAACTTTGCGCCGCATTTCTTACTGTGCTCTTTCAGCGAGATGTAGCATAATACGGTAAGACCTTTATCTATTTTTTGCGGGTCTACAATAGCTGCATACTGCTTAATCACACCTGCCTGTTCCATTTTGCGGATACGCTCATATACAGGTGTAGTGGTAAGGTTTAGCTGACTGGCAATATTACGTATCGTCATCTTGGCATCCACCTGTAATAGTTTAAGAATGCCCATGTCTTTTTCATCCAGTACTAAAGGCAGGTCCGTAACATTTTCTTTTTTATGGATCATGGTGCTTGTTGTTCAGGAATATGTACTGCAATATTACTTGTTTACAGTGTAATGTTCCAAATTATTGCACTTTGAATATTTTTTGTTCTATTGCCGGCGTGGGGTAGCTATGCAGTAAGCGCTGTGCCGGCGCGGCATAAATAATATAAGCTTATCCGTTATACTGCTGTAACAATTGCCGGAGATCTTCCAGGCTGTTAATTTCCTGGGGTGGTTTATCTTTCCGCCACCGGTTGATCCGGGGGAAGCGCAGGGCGATACCGGATTTGTGCCGGTTGGAAGCAGCAATGCCTTCAAACGCAATTTCAAATACCAGTTCCGGTTTTACGGTTCTGACAGGACCAAACTTTTCCAGCGCATTTCTTTTTACCCAGTTGTCTACCTCATTGATTTCTTTGTCTGTAAGACCGGAATAGGCTTTGGTGAAGGGTACCAGCTGATCGCCATCGCGCACGGCAAATGTATAATCAGTATAGAGATTAGAGCGGCGCCCATGACCTTTTTGCGCATAGATCATCACTGCATCGATGGTAAAAGGATCGGTTTTCCACTTCCACCAGTCGCCCCGCTTGCGTCCTACCTGGTAGGGGGACTGCTTTCTTTTCAGCATCAATCCTTCGCTGCCTTTTTCGCGCGATTGCAGTCGCAGTGCGGTAAGGTGTTCCCAGTTGTCGAAGGTGATCACCACAGACAACCGGAGTGCGGGGTGGTTGGCCTGCTCCACTACTTGTTCCAGCAGTTGGCGGCGTTCCAGCAGTGGTTTGTTTCTGATATCTGTACCCTGGTATTCGAGCAGATCATAGCTTAAAAATACTACCGGCGCTTCCTGCAATTGTTTCTTCGTCACATTTTTACGGCCTATGCGTGTTTGAAGTGTTTGGAAAGGGAGTGGAAAATCATTCGCATAGGTAAGGATTTCCCCATCTATCACTGTACCATCCGGCAGCGCCGTTGCCAGTGGAGTAAATTCAGGGAATTTGGGGGTGATCAGTTCTTCCCCTCTGGACCATACAAAGAGTTCCCCATTACGTTTGATGATTTGTCCGCGTATGCCATCCCACTTCCATTCTGCGTTCCACTCCTGTTCTGTGCCCAGCGTATCCGGTAGGCCTTCCAGGGGGTAGGCCAGGTAGAATGGATAGGGTTTGGAAGCATCCGCAGCAGTAATATTTTCATTCAGCAGGGTATCCATGGTAGTCGTAGCGGGATCCCAGCTGCCACTGATCATGTGTGATAAGGTAGCAGGAGGAATATCATAGGTAGCCGCCAGTGCATTGACCATCATTTTCTGGGATACGCCTATACGAAAGCCGCCGGTGATCAGTTTATTGAAAACAAATTTTTCCCCGCCGCTTAGTTCCTGCCATGCCTGGAGAATAAACGCCTGTTTGTGCGCATCATCCGCTTTGTCCAGTTGAATAAGCTGTTCCAGCCAGTAGTGCAGCGGGTGGGGTACCGTAGCAGGGTGATCGGGAAGGAGGAGCGCGATGGTTTCGGCCAGATCGCCTACGGTATGATAACATTCTTCAAACAGCCATTCGGGTAGTTGGGTGACCTGCATGCACCAGTTTTTGAGTTGGGTAGCGTTGACGGTTCTTTTGGGCCGTCTGCCGGAGAACAATGCCAGCACCCAGGTTTTATCCTGCTCTTCCGCCGTTGCAAAATAATGCGCCAGCGCCGCCAGTTTCTCATTGGTTTTGGTGCTGTTGCTGAGTGTTTTTACAAGGTGTGCGAATAACTGCATATGGTAGAATAAGCTATGGATGAAGAGATAGCTGGTGCAATGGTTACCTGATATTATGGCGTAGGTGCAGGTGTGGGCGGTACTGCCTCTTCTTCCTCACCGAATGCCGTTTTTACCTCACTCGCCGCTATACCGGTATCCTGCAAATACCGGGCAAAAACACTGCTGAACCCATGTGTGGCATATACTTTTTGCGCACCGGTTGCCTTTACCGCAGCCAGCAGTGCGGGCCAGTCGGCATGGTCCGATAATGCAAAGCCAGCATCCGCATTACGGCGGCGCATGTTGCCTCTTACCTGCATCCATCCGCTGCAAACCCCCAGCGCATAAGGATTGAATTTACGCATCCAGGTAGAGTCGGCAGCAGAAGGAGGTGCGATGATCAGGCTGTTTTTGAAAACGGATTTAGGCGTGTCTGGTGTGAGCAATGTTACCGGCGGAAGGTCCCATCCATTTTCCAGCAGCACCTGGTGGGTATTAAAAATAGCACCATGCACGAGGAAGTGATCCACTTTACCTTTCAGGTGATAGAGGAGGCGTTGTGCTTTTCCCAGGCTGTAGGCCAGTATAACACTGTTCTTGTCGGTCTGGCTGTTGTTGTCAATCCATTGTGCGATGTTGTCAAAAATTGTTTCCTGTGGCAGCCAGTTATAAATAGGAAGGCCAAAGGTGCTTTCTGTAATAAAGGTGTGGCATTTCACCACCTCAAACTGTCCGGATAATCCATCATTTTCCAGCTTATAGTCGCCGCTGGCTACCCATACTTCACCAGCCTGTTCTACCCTGATCTGGGCCGATCCGATGATATGCCCGGCCGGATGCAGGGAAATAGTCACCCCGTTGTACCGGATGGTTTCCCCAAAGGCTGCCCCCTGTACCTGTATATCACTACCTAAGCGCAGCTTCAGCAGCGGTACACTATCATGCTGGCAAAGGTAGTGCTGGTGGCCCCAGCGCGCATGATCGGAGTGGGCGTGGGTGATCACCGCCCGCCGCACCGGCTGCCAGGGATCTATGTAAAAATCACCTGCTGGACAGTAAATCCCTTTATCTGTAAATTGTAGTAGCTGCATACTTATCCGAATCTAACATTTTTTAGAAGCATAGCGGCCTATCATCCTCCAAGAGATAAATATTCATGCCAATAAAAAAGCCGGAAGAGCATCTCCCGGCTTTTTAAATATCGTGTTAAGCGCTTATTGCAGATTCATTCTGATATCTGTGCTGTCTCCTTTTTGAATGATATAGATGTTTTTATTTTCAAAATAGGAGGGGGTATTTTCTCCTTCTTTAAGATAAACCGGCTGGAAATTGAACTGAGTAAATACCTTATTAGACGGATCATTCACGTCAGCATTAAAATAAACCCCTTTTTCGGCCAGTTTTTTTACAAAGTAGTACGTCATCTCAAAGCCTTTGAAAGCCATATCAGAGGGGCGGGCCTTGTATACTCTTTTAAAGTAGTCGGTGATATACCGGCTGAACGGATCTGTTTTTTCATTGAAGTAAGGCGTAGAATAGTATACCTGCAGGCCTTTCAGTTCCGGCTCTTTAAATTTCATGATGTCCCAGGTAGGCATGCCAAATACATGTATGGGATAGGTAGCCGTTTGCACGTTCAGTTTGCGCAGGATGGCTTTAGCACCGGTTTCATCCAGGGCTGTCACCAGGCACACGTTAGGGCGGTCGGTGAGCAGGAATTTGGAGATTTCTGCATCGGTAGTACCATCATTCCAGATCACTTCGCGGATCCTTGATTTTTTATTGCTTTCCATTTTCTCGTAGGCAGCCTTGAAATCTGCCGCCATACGTGCTTCAAAAGGTGTGTTTCTGCGGAAGAGCACAATATTTTTAGTGGCAAATGCTTCCTGCACATAATTCTGCAGGGCCTCGCAATGTGATTTCAGGGTGCTGTTGGAGATGAATAAGAAAGGGTTGTTATTGATGCCGCCATCATTAGGGTAGGTAGCAGACACTATATTGATTTCCTTTTCTTTTGCAAAATCGCTTAGTTCTTTCAGTTCCGGGTTGCTCACTGCGCCGATGATCAGGTCGGTAGCATCGATGGTTTTATTACGGATCAGTGTGGGAACGCTGTTGTGTTTAGCCTTGTTATCATAAACAGCTACTTTCAGGTTGTAGCCTTGTTGCTGCAGGGTATCCAGTGCCAGTTGCGCACCTTCATAAAATTCCAGTCCCGGTAAAATATACCTTGGCATGGTGCGGCCGGGAATCTCTGCAGATGTTGCAAATACAGAATCCAGGTACAGTGGTGCAAACAAGGCAATATTATAACTGTTTCTTTTTACTTCTTTGCCAAAAGCGGGCACATTAAACGGCGCTTTCACATCCGGCTTTTTGGTTTCTTCCGGTTTTTTCTCCGGGGTAGGCTTGGTAGCTACTGGCGGAGGAGTGGCCGGTTTACTGGAAGTATTTTTGAATAGCGAACAGGAAGGCAGCAATATGGATATGGCTAACCCAGCTAACAGGTGTTTATAAATATTCGATTGGCTCATAGCAGGCGTTAAATTACAAAAATCGTTCCCAATACGGTAGTAAAGCATAAGTAGCAGGCCATAAGTTATTGATAAATCACTTATAACCTGCTACTTACAGCTTACTTTTTTTATTCCCACTCAATAGTAGCGGGAGGTTTGGAACTGATATCGTATACTACACGATTAATGCCTTTCACTTTATTGATAATATCGTTAGACATTTTAGCCAGGAACTCATAAGGCAGGTGCGCCCAGTCGGCCGTCATACCATCTGTGGAAGTCACTGCGCGTAATGCTACGGTAAACTCGTAGGTTCTTTCATCCCCCATTACGCCTACGCTTTGTACAGGTAATAAGATAGTACCTGCCTGCCATACCTGGTTATACAAACCAGATTCACGCAGGCCATCAATATATACTGCATCTGCTTCCTGCAGCATGGCTACTTTTTCGGGAGTGATTTCTCCGAGGATGCGGATAGCGAGGCCAGGACCCGGAAAGGGGTGACGGCCCAGGAATATTTCGCTGATTCCGATTTCACGGCCTACGCGGCGTACTTCATCCTTAAAAAGGAAACGCAGGGGCTCTACCAGCTGCATATTCATTTTTTCCGGCAATCCACCTACGTTATGGTGTGATTTGATGGTAACAGAAGGACCATTTACAGATACGGATTCAATCACATCCGGATAAATGGTACCCTGGCCCAGGAAGGAAATATCCGTCAATTGCGTAGCCTCCTGCTGGAATACTTCAATAAACAGGCGGCCAATGATCTTACGTTTTTGTTCCGGATCGCTTACACCTTTCAGCTCACCATAGAACATATCTTTTGCATTGATACCTTTTACATTGAGTCCCATGTGTTTATAGGAATCCAGTACGGTTTCAAACTCATCTTTACGGAGGAGGCCATTATCTACAAATATGCAGAACAGGTTTTTGCCAATAGCTTTATGGATCAGTTCGGCTGCTACGGTAGAATCTACGCCACCGCTCAATGCCATTACTACTCTTTTATCGCCTACCTGTGCTTTTATTTTGCCAATCATTTCCTGCACAAAAGCGGCAGGTGTCCAGTCTTGTTTGCAACCGCAAATATGTACCAGGTAGTTGCGCAGGATCTGCTTACCTTCCAGGGAGTGGGTTACTTCCGGGTGGAATTGCAGGGCCAGCAACGGGTGAGGGGTAAGGGTAGTACATTTAAATGCCGCTACGGGGATGTTTTCCGTACGGGCTATTATTTCAAATGCTTCCGGCATGCGAACAATGGTATCCGCATGGCTCATCCACACCTGGCTTTTAGCTGCTACGTCAAATAATAATTTTTCATCTTTGTTGGAGTGCTCCATAAATGCACGACCGTATTCACGGCTATTGCTTTTGGCCACCTCGCCACCAAAATTCTTCGCCATCATCTGGGCACCATAGCAGATACCCAGTACCGGTACTTTTGCTGCTATAGCAGCAATGTCCACATTGGGCGCATTAGGGTCGTTTACAGAAAACGGACTGCCGGATAATATAACACCTTTAATAGATTCGTCCCAGGCGATAGGCTGGAGACAAGGTTTAATTTCACAATAAACATTCAACTCCCGGATGCAACGTGCAATCAATTGCGTGTATTGGGAGCCAAAATCGAGAATAAGTATCTTTTCTGTCATGGTGGTGCAAAGATAAAGTCCAGATTTCAAATCCCAATATTTTAATAGCTGTTAGCTTTTAGCTGTTGGCTTTTAGCTTAAATGCAGCGGATGAGAAGAGCTGTTAGCCTTTAGCTTAATGCAATGGATGCTATGTGTGGTAATATTGCCCCACAGAGTGCTTTTATTGCTGGTCCTTCATAGCCTTTTATGCACTATTCATACTCTATCTATGCTCTATCTATGCTTTAACCATGCTTTAACTATGCTCCAACCGTGGTGCAACCACCATAAAAGCGGCAAACGGTCAGCTACGGGGTATTAGCTTAAATGCAGCAAATGATTGATAGCGAGGGGGAATTGTTTACTGTTTTCCCCCTCCGCTGCATTTAAGCTAAAGGCTAACAGCTAACCGCTAAAAGCTATTAGCCAACAGCTAATTCTTCGTATCTTTCCATTCACATAAAAACCCTCCAGTATATGAAAGTCTTCCCTGCTTTTGCTTCCTTGCTCTTCTTCCAGATGTTTTTTGGTACCAGTTGTGATGTTATCAGTGACCGCCGGGTAAATGGTAGCGGCAATGTCATTACCACCGAGCGGAATATCAATGCTTTCCAGCGGCTGGATTTGCAGGGATCGATGGATGTGTATTTAACCCAGGGCCCGGTAAAACCGGCAGTGATTGTAGCAGAAGATAATATTATACCTTTTATAGAGCTGATAGATAAGGGCGGGGAGCTGGAAGTGCGGTTTAAGCATGATACCCGGATCAATAGTGATAAGGACATCAAAATCTACCTCAGTTCTCCGGCTATTAATGAGGTACGGTTGTCCGGTTCTGGTGGTATCAGGCTAGAAAACAAATTTAGTGCGGAAGGGATGATGCAATTTACTTCTGTAGGTTCGGGTGATATCAGCGGAGTGATCAATGCACCCCAGGTAAAGGCGTCCATTGCAGGGTCTGGTAATGTGAAGCTGCAGGGAGAAACCAGGGAAATGGATGTAAATATTGCCGGTAGTGGGGATTATGAAGGAGGGGAGCTGATGGCAGAAAATGTGACGGTGAATATTGCGGGCAGCGGCGATGCAAAAGTGCATGCCAGCGTAAAGCTGGATGCCAGGATTGTAGGTTCCGGAGATGTGAAATATAAAGGCACTCCTCAAATAAGTTCCAATATAATAGGTTCTGGTGTGGTGCAAAAAAATGATTAAACTTTCTGCAAACTTTATTGTTAATATCTATGCCTGTTAAAACAAGCCAACAGTTTTAACATTTCATTTATCATATTTCGCCGCTATTAACAGTTATTACTTACTGAAACTTATTATAATAAAGTCCTTTAGCCCAGGTACTGCAGGCCATTGTTCAAAATTATTGCTGTAGTACCTGGCTGAGGCACAATTATTACCCCTTGCCTCATCGCTTACTCCTGATAACTTTGCTTCACCTTTACATTATCCGGGAAAACCGGCAGCCAATATTTGGTGGCAGGGCTAGGAGTGTCCGTTTGTATCCGGCACCCGGCGTGAAAACCAGCAGCGATATTTGATGTACAGGTGGTGATCAAGACACATAACAAAAATTTATCTCATTAGTCCAGGGAGTTTTTTGTATGTTTACGGCTTCAATTGTTGAACTCCTTGTATGAATGAACGACCTAAGATCCTGGTGGTATATTATACCCAGACCGGGCAGTTAAGAAGGATCATAGATAATGTGCTGGCACCAATAAGGGATAAGGCAGATATTGTGTTTGAGGAGCTGGTACCAGTGGAACCCTTCCCTTTCCCATGGAAAAAACAACAGTTTTATGATGCCATGCCGGAATCGGTACAGGGTACCCCACGAGCCATCAAGCCATTAAAGGTAGATGTGCAGGCACATTACGACCTGGTAGTGCTGGCATATCAGCCCTGGTTTTTATCACCTTCCCAGCCAACGGCCGCTTTTTTACAAAGTGATGAGGCAAGGCAGCTGTTGAATGGGAAAAAGGTAGTTACCTTGCTGGGAAGCCGTAATATGTGGCTGAACGCACAGGAAAAAGTAAAAGGATATTTGACCAAAGCCGGTGCTGACCTGGTGGGTAATATTGTGTTGGTAGATACTTCTCCCAACCTGGTATCAGTGATTACGGTGCTCCGTTGGGCATTTAAAGGAAAAAAGGAAGCTACCTGGCTGCTGCCACCGGCAGGCGTACAGGAAAAAGATATTGTAGCATCCAGCCGGTTTGCAGCCCCCATTGCACAGGCATTGGAACAAAAAAGCTGGGACAATTTGCATCCCCAGCTGCTGGCCGCACAATCAGTGGATTTAAAACCTAATCTGGTACTGCTGGAAGAGAGAGGGGTGAAAGCCTTCCGCTTCTGGGCTAAGTTTATCAGCGATAAAGGCGGTCCGGGCGCTGCTTCACGCCAGGGACGTGTATCCATGTACCGTGGATTATTGCTGGTAGGCATTTTTGTATTAACACCTATTACCTTACTATCCTCCCTTATTAAGCTGAACCTGAAAAGAAACGCATTACAAAAAGAAGTAGAATATTATAAAGGCATCCGCTTACGATAGCCGTTTTTTTCCGGAGATTGTCGCGTAGCTTTGCAACGGTTCACTGTCACACAATTTCCGGCATACATTATGCCTGTTGTATTGTATTTGCGTTTAGAATTATATATTTACGGCTCTGTAATTTAAACCCCGGGATCACTGAGCATATCAGACTGCCGGGGAGGATATAGACAAATAAAAAGACGAATTATTTCAAATGAAGGAAGTTTATATTACCAGGCTCTCCAAATTTTTGCCTAATAAGCCTGTTGAGAATGAGGAAATGGAAAGCATCCTGGGAATGGTAGATGGAAAGCCTTCCCGTGCCAGGTTGAAGATTTTGGGAAATAACAAGATCAAGACCCGTTATTATGCCCTTGATCAGGAAGGGAAAACAACACATACGAATGCCCAGATGACAGCGGAAGCGGTAAAAGCATTGTTTGACGAAAAATACCCGCTTAGTAACCTGCAATTATTAGCTTGTGGTACTACTTCTCCCGATCAGTTATTGCCAAATCATGCGGCCATGGTGCATGGATTGCTGCAATGTCAGCCTGTAGAGCTGATCGCAGCTACCGGTGCCTGTGCAGCAGGGATGCAGGCATTTAAATATGCCTGGATGTCGATTAAATGCGGCAATACCAGCAATGCGGTGAGCACCGGTTCTGAAAAGTTTTCCAGCTGGATGCTGGCCAGGAAGTTTCAGCCCGAAGCAGAAAACCTGAAGAGCCTGGATGAGAATCCGATCATCGCTTTTGAAAAGGATTTCCTCCGCTGGATGCTGTCTGACGGTGCCAGTGCGGCCTTGTTTCAGGATAAGCCTAATGAAGAAGGGCTTTCCCTGCGGGTAGACTGGGTAGAAATTGCCTCTTATGCCAATGAACTGGAAACCTGTATGTATGCAGGTGCGATCAAACAACCAGACGGCAGCACTACCGGCTGGATAGATATGACACCCGATGAATGGGCACAGCACAGCGTATTTTCCTTCAAGCAGGACACCCGTCTGCTGGGCAAAAACATTGTTCCTTCCGGTGCTAAAATGTGGAAAGAGCTGGTGGAAAAATATAACATCAACCTCGACGAAATTGATTTCTTCCTGCCGCATCTGTCATCTGAATTTTTCAGGTTGAAGATCGATGAAGAGATTTCCCGTATAGGTGTACCTATTCCGTTGGAAAAATGGTTCACCAACCTGGCCAACGTAGGTAACGTAGGTACGGCATCACCTTACTTTATGCTGGAAGAGCTGATGAGTACCGGCCGTTTCAAAAAAGGACAGAAAATAGTGATGATGGTACCTGAAAGTGCCCGTTTCTCTTATGCTTACGCACACTTAACTGTAGTGTAAGTATAGTATAACCGGCATCAGGAGCCCGTTATTAATAAATTTTTATAGCAGAGGGGACGTAATCAGCAGCGCCCCCTCTTGCATTTAAGTCCGATAGCTGGGGTATGGAGCAAAAAATAGGTGTAATTTCATTTCCTTAAAATTACTGCTACCAATGAAAAAAGAAGAAGTGCCGCAGGATGGCGATAACCTCCACGAAGGTACATTCAAGCAAATATTTTATGCGGTGGACAATGCCGGCAGTTATGTGCAGGTATCGAGCGTAGGCTGGGAACCGGAAAATGTGGCGTTGGGGCAGGCCTGGGAAGAAGTAAATAAAAAGGTGGAAGAGGCACGCCGCCGTGTACTGGCAGGGGAAGTAAGTCCTATTGCCTACTATATGGAAAAGCACCTGATGGAAATACCTTTACTGGCCAGTTATGTAGGCAAGTTTCAATGGCAGGTAAAACGGCACCTGAAGCCGGCAGTATTTAACAAACTAAGCGATCTGATGCTGCAACGGTATGCTACCGCCTTTAAGGTAAGCATTGCTGAGCTGAAGCATATTAAATAGTTGCTTTTGGAATCCTGGTCTTACCGGTTTTTTCATAAAGCCATTCACCAAATATGAGTACTACTCCTTTTAAACACGTACAAACTGCACATTGCGAAAGCGGCGTCATCTCTAATATGTTTGGCCATTACGGGCTGCAAATAAGTGAACCCATGGCTTTTGGTATCGGTGCCGGTATATTTTTCGGACACCTCCCTTTTGTAAAGGTGAATGGTGTACCAGGCACTACTTACCGTATCTGGCCCGGTGCTATTTTTCAACGGGTATGTAAACGCCTGGGGGTAAAGATGGAATTGCAAAAGTTCTCCAGCCCTCAAAAAGCGATGACAGCACTGGACAACGTTATTGAAAAAGGCATCCCGGTAGGGGTATTATCCAGTGTATATTACCTGCCTTATTTTCCTCCTTCCTACCGTTTCCATTTTAATGCACATAATCTGGTAATATATGGTAAGGAGGGTGAAAATTATCTGGTGAGCGATCCGGTTATGGATACCGTTACCCAGATAGATCCTGAAAGCCTTATCCAGGCACGTTTTGCTAAAGGCTTTCCGGAGCCTAAAGGCAAAATGTATTATCCCCTGCATGTACCGGAAAAAGTATCTCTGCACAAACCTATCAAAGAAGGGATTGACCAGGCCTGTCATTTTATGCTGAAAGTGCCTATTCCTTTATTTGGCGTAAAGGGCATCCGTTTTCTGGCGGGTAGGGTAAAAAATTATCCTGAAAAGGTGGGCGACAGAAAAGCGGTGTTATACCTGGGTAATATTATCCGTATGCAGGAAGAGATAGGCACTGGTGGCGCCGGGTTCCGTTTTCTGTATGCTGCATTTTTACAGGAAGCCGCGATGTTGTTGCAAAAAGAAGAATTAAGCGTACTGTCGCAAGACCTCACCAAAGTAGGGGATATCTGGCGCAACTTCGCCTTTCATGCCGGCAGGGTATGTAAAAGCAGGGCAGCCGATGGGGTATCCTATAAAGAATTAAGTGAAATGCTGGTACAGTGTTCTGTAGAAGAAGAACAGTTGTTCCGGCGATTGTCGAAGGTGAAATTATAGTATGACCAGTATAGCTGTCAATGAATTGTATAAAACCTATCAGGGGGCCGAAACACCAACCCTGAAAGGATTATCCTTTACTTTTCCCAAAGGAAAAATAGCCGGTTTACTGGGTCCTAACGGGGCAGGCAAAACCACTACTATTTCTATCCTGTGCGGGCTGGTAAAAGCAGATAAAGGCAAGGTGCTGATCCATGACCTGGTACAGGACAGTGCACACCGGGAAGCCATTAAAAGGCTGATAGGTATTGTACCGCAACAGATTGCCCTGTTTCCCCAGCTTACCGCCAGGGAAAACCTGACTTACTTCGGGAATCTCTATGGATTAAAAGGAAAGGAGCTACATACCAGAATAGAAAGTTATCTGCACACCTTTGGTCTGGAAAAAAGCGCAGACAAGGAAATACATAAATTTTCCGGAGGGATGAAACGGCGGGCCAATATTATTGCGGCAGTGTTGCACAGCCCGCAGTTACTGATCCTGGATGAGCCTACTGCCGGAGTGGATGTGCAGTCGAGAACCGTTATACTGCAATTCCTGAAAGCGTACAACCAGCAGGGAGTGAGTATTTTATATACCTCTCACTTACTGGAGGAAGCGCAAACCCTGTGCGATGAAATTGTGATCATGGACGAAGGCAAACTGATTGTACAAGGGCAGCCGCTTACACTCATTCAGCAACACCCGGCATGCAGCAACCTGGAAGATGTGTTTTTACACTATACCGGTCACGCGCTGAGGGATTAATTCAATTAGAACAAGGCATGTTAAGATTACTGGCTACAATACGGAAAGAATGGTTACTGCTGTTGCGCGATAAAACAGGATTGATATTACTGTTTATTATGCCGGTGGTACTGATTACCGTAATGGCGCTGATACAGGATGCACCGTTTAAAGATTACCAGGAAGTAAAGCTGGATATCTTAACGGTAGACAATGATCATGGCCGTTTGGGGCGTTATATCCGTGAAGGGCTGCAATCCGGCGGGCAGTTCAATATCATTGATTCGGTAAAAGGAGCACCCCTTACCCAGGAAAGCGCCAAAGCGCTGGTAAACAGTGGAGAATACAAGCTGAGCATTATTATTCCGGGAGGGGCCACCGGCGCTATTGTGAGTAATGCCAACCGTATTGTGAATGATATTTCCAAGCGGATGGGCATTCCCGTAGTATTACCGGTAAAAAGTAAACAGGATTCGCTGGATGTAGTGATCTATTTTGATCCCGCTGCGAAGAAAGCATTCAAGAGCGCTATTCATCAGGCAATAGATAATTTTCTGACACAGGTAGAAACCAATCTGTTGCTGGAGCGTATCAAACAGGAATTGCGTAATAAAAACGCCCCCGAAACAGACAGTCTGCCGATTCAGTTGAAGGCGGTAGGCTTAAAAGAACTCAGTACGGCATCTACCAAACATGCGGATATTATTTCCAACTCTGTGCAGCATAATGTACCTGCCTGGAGCATTTTTGCCATGTTCTTCATTGTGATACCAATTGCAGGCAATATGATCCGGGAAAGAGAAGATGGCAGCCTGCTGCGGATGAAGCTGATACCAGGTTCCTATTTACAGATCCTGGCCGGGAAGATGTTGTTTTTTGTGGGCGTGTGTGTATTGCAATTTTATCTGATGATCCTGGTAGGGATTTTCCTGCTACCATTGCTGGACCTGCCGCGGCTTACGCTGGGACAGAGTCATGTGGCCACGTGGCTGGTAGCTTCCGGCATAGGATTGGCGGCTACAGCTTATGGTATACTGATAGGTACGATATTTAAAACACCGAACCAGGCGTTGAATTTCGGGGCCATTTCCATTGTGATCCTTTCTGCCATCGGCGGTATATGGATACCATTGGAAGTAATGCCGGTGAAGATGCAGATCATTGGTCATCTGTCTCCCCTAAGCTGGGGGCTGGATGCCATTAACGATATTTATTTGCGTAATGGCGGATTAGCTGATATCTGGGTAAATGCTGCCTGGCTAATAGCCAGTTGCGCAGTAATGCTGGGAATTGCCGGTTGGGTGGAAAAAAGAAGAATGAATTAGCAAATGTTTTCAAAACAAGGGTAAAACTGTATTTTTACTGCCACTGGATACGAAAAGTATCAGCAGGGCTTTACTTCCTGCAGGAAAAAAGGGAAGTGATAAACCTACAAACACTATGGAACAATTAAAACAAACACTGAAAGCGCAGATTATTGAAGCACTGAATCTGCAGGATACCCGCCCCGAAGATATTGACGATAACGCCCCGTTGTTTGGGGATGGGCTGGGTCTGGATAGTATAGACTCGCTGGAATTGATGGTATTGCTGGAAAGACATTACCAGATCAAAGTAGAGGATCCGCGTGAAGGCCGGAAGATTTTACAGTCAGTGCAGTCCATGGCGGAATTTATCCAATCAAAACAACCGGCGTAAGCAAACTAACGGCATGACGGAAAGGGTGTTTATAACAGGGATGGGAATGATTACCGCCATCGGTGATCAGGTGGCCGGAAATCTTCATAACCTGCAACAGGAACAGTCTGGCTTAGGGTTTACCAGCTATATAGATACCATTTACAAAACGGTATTGCCCGTAGGTGAGGTGAAGCACAGCAGCGAAACACTGGCCGGAATGGCTGGTGTGGCTGGGCAGGAAGGCTACAGCCGTACTGCATTGCTGGGCTTGATCGCGATGAGGGAAGCATTACAACAGGCCGGCCTGGATAAAGCCGCTTTACAACAAACGCCTACCGGATTCATCAATGCTTCCACGGTGGGCGGGATGTGTGATACGGAAAAAGTATATTTTGAAATAGCAGACCCCAACAAAGCAGGTTCTTTTCTCAAATATATTAATGGGCTGGATTGCGCAGACTGCACCGAGCGTATAGCCGATGCGGTAGGGCTTTGTGATCATATTGCTACCATCAGCACCGCCTGTTCATCCTCCGCCAATGCACTGATGTTTGGCGCACGGATGATCAAGCAGGGATTATTGCAGCGGGTAGTATGTGGCGGTACAGAAGCGCTGACCAAGTTTACCCTCAATGGATTTAATTCCCTGAAGAATATTGACAAACAGTTTTGCCGGCCATTTGACCAGCAACGTACCGGGTTAAACCTGGGCGAAGGCGCTGCTTACCTGGTACTGGAAAGCGAGTCGCTGGTAAAACAAAACAACAGTACTGTGCTGGCGGAGTTAAGCGGATATTGTAATACCAATGAGGCTTTTCATCCTACTTCTCCCTCTCCGGAAGGAGATGGTGCTTATGAGGCCATGCAAAATGCGCTGGCCATGAGTGGCAGAACCGTGCAGGATATTCAATATGTGAATGTACATGGCACAGCCACTTTGAATAATGATGTATCAGAAGGGAAAGCCCTGGAAAGGCTGTTTGGAGATGCAGTGCCTATGTTCAGCTCTACCAAGCCATTTACCGGACACACCCTCGCTGCGGCGGGAGCTATTGAAGCTATCTATGCCATACTCGCTATACAGCAGCAAATAATTTTTCCTAACCTTAATTTCTCCGAACAGATGGAGGAATTGCGTATTACACCTGTTACTACGCTGGTAAAAGGATATCCTGTTAATAATGTTATTTCCAACTCATTTGGCTTTGGAGGCAATAACGCATCCCTGGTGATCAGTAAATATGAAGGGTAAGTGTTACATACAAGGTTTGGCGGCCATTTCCCCGCAACATACGTTTGAGGGTGATTTGTTTACGCAGCCACTGGTGCACCAGGAAGGTAATATGCTTACCTGTGTGGAACCGGATTATAAACCGTTTATTCCGGCCAACAGTCTGCGCCGGATGAGCAGAATGCTGAAGATAGGGCTGACCACCGCTTTGAAATGCTTGCAGGATAGTGGTACAGGCATGCCTGGTGCTATCATTACCGGCACGGGTAAAGGTAGTTTGCAGGACACCGAAAGGTTTCTGAAAGACATCCGCCAGTATGAAGAAAGAGCACTGAACCCTACTCCATTTATACAATCTACCTACAACTCCGTTAATGGATTGATTGCCTTGCAGCAAAAATGTATCCAGTACAATAACACCTTTGTACACAGGGGCTTTTCCTTTGAAAATGCCCTGCTGGACAGCATGATGCAATTGGAGGAAGGAGCAGGTAATACCCTTACCGGTGCTTTTGATGAAATTACTGCGGAGCACTATTTTATTAAAAGCCGGATAGGACACTGGAAGGCAGCCACTATAGATAATGCACGGCTATATGAACATCTTTCTCCCGGCACTATCGCAGGAGAAGGAGCAGCCTTTTTTACATTGGCAGCCACACCAGGTACCCAACATTACGGCGCCATTGCGGGGTTGAAGATGCTCTATAAGCCTGGTCAGGAGAAGCTGACCGCCAGCCTGCACCAATTACTGGTGCAGCATGGGTTGCAGTTGAAAGACCTGGATCTGGTGATCACCGGCCGTAATGCAGACAGTAATTTTGAACATTATTACCAACACCTGGACACGCTTTTGGGAGATACGCCTCAGCTGCCTTTCAAACACCTGTGCGGAGAGTATGATACTGCCAGCGCCTTTGGCCTGTGGCTGGGTGCGGAGTTGATAAAAGAGCAGCGGATACCTGCTTTACTGTTTCCGATGGTGAAGGATATACCTGCACAATTGAATCATGTGTTATTGTACAACCACTATTTTGGAGAGCAGCATGTGTTTATGTTGCTGACAAGAGATTAACTGTATTGGTTTTAATAAAACGGGTGCCACTGCTACAGCGGCACCCGTTTTGTATTTTCTGGAATATTGTGATAGCTATCTTTCTTAGTTCATGATCCGGTATACGGGGTATCTCATAAACTCCGGTTCTGCGTAGGGAGAGTTTTTATAGATGAAGTCCAGCTGATCATAGGCACTTTTGGCAAAGGCCGTGTCTGTAGCTCTTTTCTTTTCCAGGGCAGCTTTCAGTTCAGGATGCTGTTTCAGGTATTCCGCAGCGCTGTCTTCAAATACATAGCTGGAAAAACCTTCTTTCTGTACCAGTATCCCATCAAAGAAATTCCAGGCAAAGAAGGAGTCGCCACCGGTAGGTTCCAGTGTTTCTATCAGGTAGCGGTTGGCGGTCTGGTTCATCGGGATGTAATAGTCGCCTTTGCGGAAGTGTATGGTATCCTCGCGGGAAGTTACTTTGATACCTGTGTGGAGGTAATGTTTTTCGTACGGCTGGTTACCCGTCTGGTAGCCGGCGATATGATATACGGATACGGTCATGGTAGTATCCCGGTCCAATCGTTTCATTTCCACGCGGTTGTTCTTCAGCAGGTCTATCACCGGCCACCATCCCTGGGGGATGATATAAGCAGCTGGTTTTTTCACGAAGTTGCCCGCCACTGCATAGTTATAAAAGGGAATCTGCTTTTCGTAGGGTTTGCTACGATTATAATACAGGCGTGGTAAACCTGAAATAGCGCTGGGTTTATATGCTGCGGTATATCCCTTGTAAGTGATGGTACTGCGCTGGGAAGTATCGGGTGTCCAGGTAAGTGGGAATTCCGTTTGTGTTTTAGCCGCCAGTTTGGTCTGATCCCGGAGGGCTTTTATTTCCTGGCTATGCTG
This sequence comes from Chitinophaga sp. H8, assembly GCF_040567655.1. Classification (NCBI taxonomy): domain Bacteria; kingdom Pseudomonadati; phylum Bacteroidota; class Chitinophagia; order Chitinophagales; family Chitinophagaceae; genus Chitinophaga; species Chitinophaga defluvii. The sequence continues at coordinate 352,670 of NZ_JBEXAC010000003.1, forward strand.
GCTGGTAAATTGTATAAAACATTCCATCAGTGCATAGGTAGCCTTTACCCGTTGGGGATAAGGTTTAAGCATATGTGTTTCCGGCACAAAGCCAAAGGTGTGGAAAAGGGTAGTATAACCGCTGGAATACCTGGGGCCGTCGCTGTATTCAACCCAGCCATTATCCGGTGTATTGCCATAATGGTTTACGTAGGGGATCAGGTCATATCCTTTGGTTTTCATCAGTTGGTAGAGGCCTGGTTCAAATACTTTGTTGATGAAGTTGCCCATTACCCCGCCCAGTTTATTATGCTGGGTGGTTAAAAGCGTTATAATATGTTGATAGTCAGCCCCGTTGCTCACATGATTATCCACAAAAACATCCGGGTCGGTGAGGTGGTAAATCTGGTGGAAGGAGCGGGCATTTCTGGAGTCTGCCTTGATGAAGTCCCGGTTCAGGTCGAGGTTCTGGGCATTGCCGCGGGGGCCAAATTCTGCCGGGCCGTCCTGGTTAGAGCGGTAGTAGGGGCTACGGATCAGGAAGCCATCTATGTTGTATACGGGGATTACCGCCAGGACTACATTATCCGGCATCTTTACCTTACCGGTGGCCAGGTCGCGGAGCAGTTGCATACTCGCATCTATACCATCCGGTTCTCCGGGGTGTATGCCATTGTTGATGAGTATAATACGTTTGTTTTGCTTTCTGAGGCTATTAAAATCAAAGTTCCCTTGCTGGGAGTAGATAACCAGGTGAAGGGGGAACCCGGCATCGGTAGGGCCCATTTCCAGCATTTTTATCTGGGGGAATTTTTTATCCAGCAGCTGATAGTAAGCGATGCACTCCTGGTAGGTAGCTGTTTCGTGTCCCTGGGTTTTCTCAAAGCGGGTGGTCAGGTCCTGTGCCAGGGAGGGGAGGGCAAAGCAGCAGGCGAAGATGAGTAATAGCGGCTTCATACGGTAATATAATAATTTTCAGGTATATGCAAAAGAAAAAGCCCTTCCCGGTTACAGGAAGAGCTATAAGTTCTATGTGTAGCTAAAAATATCTTAAGCCAGTGCGTTCACCTTCAGCGTTAACTTGCTTTTCAGGTTGGCCGCTTTGTTTTTATGAATGATATTGCGTTTTGCCAGCTTATCAATCATAGATAATACATCGGGTAATTCTTTCCCAGCAGCTGCTTTTTCAGTCAGCGCTTTCAGATCACGGATGGCATTACGGGTAGTTTTACCGTAGTAACGGTTACGCTCGTTACGCTTTCTACTCTGACGTACGTCTTTTTTCGTTGCTTTATGGTTTGCCATTATTCAATTTTCAGTTTCGGAGGGCAAAGGTAACCATATTCTCTTTACAAACAAAATAATTTGGCAAATGAAAATATGCATTGTCCGGAGTGAAGGGCTAAATTACAAATAATATGGTATATGTTGAAACGTTTTAAAAAGGTGATATTGGGATTTTTAATATTTAACAAAAGGTGCGCTTCAAATTTTTAGAAGTAAAAACCAAGTTATACCTTTCCGTGGGAAATTAAGCTATTATGGAATCTATGCATCCTGGAACCATCCGCGTATGAGTAAATTTTAACGCGTTGTTTAACAAAAAACAAGCGATATTTGCATTCCCATACTCCATAATAAGGGGTATAAGTAGAAAAGTATTTGAATCGAAGATCAGCAAAACTCGTTGTAAATGAAGGACTTCTCATTTGTCACCAACTCGCATCCTGCTTACATTGAATCTTTATACCAGGATTTTAGCAAAGATCCCCATTCTGTAGACCCGGAATGGGTGAAGTTTTTTGAAGGGTTTGATTTTGCAGTATCCGCAGCCGGAACCAATGGCAAAGCAGGCGCAGCACCAGCTGCGGGTGGAGCAGCAACATTACCGGTGACTAATGAACAACTAGTTAAAGAATTAGGTGCCTACAGGCTGATCCAGGGATACCGTAAAAAAGGCCATCTGATTGCTAAAACAAATCCTATCCGCGAGCGGAAAGACCGCCATGCCAATCTTGGCCTGGAATACTATGGATTGAGCGAGGCTGATTTGCAGACAGAGTTTTATGCAGGACAGGTAATCGGACTGGGAAAGGCTACCCTGGAAAAGATAATAGCCCGTTTAAAAGAAATATATGCTGGTGCAGTAGGGATTCAATTTACTTATATCATAGACCCTAAAAAGGTGTCCTGGCTGCAAAGGGAATTTGAAGCCACTATGCGCAAGCCTTTTACCCTGGACCAGAAAAAGCGGATCCTGCAGAAGCTGAATCAGGGCGTTATATTCGAGAAGTTTTTACATACCAAATATATAGGTCAGAAACGTTTTTCGCTGGAAGGTGGGGAGTCTACCATTCCTGCGCTGGATGCGATGATCAATACTGCTGCTGAGTTTGGCGTACAGGAATCTGTGATCGGGATGGCTCACCGGGGCCGTTTAAATGTGCTGGCCAATATCCTGGGTAAAACATACGAGCAGATCTTTACAGAATTTGAAGGTAACAGTACGCCGGATACTACCATGGGTAGCGGTGACGTAAAATATCACCTGGGTTTCCGCTCTATGGTAGAAACCCCAAGCGGTAACCAGGTAAATCTGCAGCTGATGCCTAACCCTTCCCACCTGGAAGTGGTAGACCCTATCGTACTTGGTTTTGCCCGCAGTAAGGCAGATGTTATTTACAACAGTGATTATGATAAGATACTCCCTATCCTGATTCATGGTGATGCCGCCGTAGCAGGACAGGGTATTATATATGAGATTGCCCAGATGAGCAGGCTGAAAGGGTATTACAATGGTGGTACCATGCACTTTGTTATCAATAACCAGATCGGTTTTACCACTGATTTTGATGATGCCCGTTCTTCAGATTATTGTACCAGCATTGCATCTATTATCAAAGCACCTGTATTCCACGTAAATGGAGATGATGCAGAAGCGGTGGTAAAAGTATCAGAACTGGCTATCCGCTACCGTCAGGAATTTAATGAAGACATTTTCATTGACATGGTATGCTATCGTAAACATGGACATAACGAAGGTGATGAGCCGAAGTTTACGCAGCCCAGCCTGTATGCCCTGATCGATAAGCATCCTAATCCAAGGGAGATGTATACACAATTCCTGTTAAAGAACGGGGAAGCTGATGCACAGGAGCTGGCTAAGGAAATGGAGAAGAGCTTCTGGGGCGACCTGCAGGCAAGACTGGATAATGTAAAGCAGCATCCGTTGCCTTATAATTTCCAGAAGCCGGAACTGTGGTGGCAGGCATTACGCAAATCCACGCCGGAAGATTTTGAACATTCTCCCAACACCGCTATAAAAGCGGAAGACTTCAAGCGCCTGTTTGACGGCATGATGAAATGGCCGGAAAACTTTGAACCGCTGCGGAAGGTAGAAAAGCTGTTGCAGGATAAAATCAAACTTTATAATACGGAAGGAAAAGTAGATTGGGCTACCGGTGAGTTAATGGCATATGCCAGCTTGCTGATAGAAGGGAAAGATGTAAGAATGAGCGGGGAAGATGTGAAGCGGGGAACTTTCTCTCACCGTCATGCTGTACTGTTTGATGAAAATACTAATGAGACTTATAACAGGCTGAATCATTTCCAGGAAAACCAGGCTAAGTTCAGGATTTATAATTCCCTGTTGAGCGAGTTTGGTGTACTGGGATTTGAATATGGTTATGCCATGGCTAACCCCAATAACCTGGTTATCTGGGAAGCGCAATATGGCGACTTTACCAATGGTGCCCAGGTAGTGATAGATCAGTATGTAACCGGAGCAGAGCAAAAATGGACTACCCAGAACGGGATGGTACTGTTATTGCCACATGGTTATGAAGGAGGAGGACCGGATCACTCCAGTGCGCGTCCGGAGCGGTTTTTACAGGCTTGCGCAGAAGAGAATATGGTAATCACCAATATTACCACTGCCGCCAACTTCTTCCATGCATTACGCCGCCAGCTGGCATGGCCTTTCCGTAAACCATTGGTGAACTTCTCGCCTAAGGCTAATCTGCGTCATCAGGGAGCTTACTCTACCATGGAAGAATTTACCAGCGGTGGATTTAAAGAGGTGCTGGATGATCCGTTTATCCAGGATGCAACCAAAGTGAAGAAAGTATTGTTATGTAGTGGTAAGATGTATTTTGACCTGAGTGAAAAACAGCAGAAAGACAATCGTGTGGATGTAGCGATTGTACGTCTGGAACAATTATATCCGCTGCCGTTAAAGCAGCTGGAAGATATTAACCAGAAGTATAAAGGTGCTACTTTCTTCTGGGTACAGGAAGAACCGCTGAATATGGGTGCTGCTTCTTATCTCCAGATGAACCTGAAGCAGATTAATTATGGCGTGATAAGCCGTAATCCAAGTGCTTCCACCGCTACCGGTTATGCCAAGATACATACCCGCGAGCAGCAGGAAATTATCGATACAGCATTTAATATTTAGTAAAAAATTGAAAGACGAAAGAGCACCTTTCGTCTTTCGCGCGTAATATTGCATAACGAAACTAGAAATATTTGCAGTTGATGATCCTCTTTTTAAAAATCGTCGATTGTCAATTGCCCACCATCAACTGATTAAATATGGTTATCGAAATCAAAGTCCCTACGGTAGGAGAATCTATTAGCGAGGTAACAATTGCAAAGTGGTTGAAGAAAGATGGCGATTATGTACAGCAGGATGAAGTGCTGTGCGAAATGGAATCAGAAAAGGCCACCTTTGAATTGAATGCTGAAAAGGCAGGGGTATTAAAGATATCGGCTCCGGAAGGTGCTACTTTGAAAATTGGGGATGTAGCCTGTACGATTGATGCTGATGCAGCCGCTCCGGCGTCCGCCGCACCGGCAGCTGCACCTGCAGCCACTACACCCGCTCCCGAAGCTGCTCCTGTAGCCGCCGCACCGGCAGCGCCAGCAGTGAATAAGGGAACGATTGAAATGAAAGTACCTACTGTGGGTGAATCTATCAGTGAGGTAACTTTGGTGAAATGGATAAAGAAAGATGGTGATTATGTAGAACGCGATGAGATCATTTGCGAGCTGGAATCAGAAAAAGCCACCTTTGAACTGAATGCGGAAGAAGCAGGCGTATTACAAACAGTAGGGAAGGAAGGAGATGTGTTGAAAGTAGGTGATGTAGCCTGTAAGATAGATACCAGTGCACCAAGACCAGCGGGTCAGGCAGCACCTGCAGCAGCCAGTGCGCAACCACAGGCGGCTAAAGCAGCGCCGCAACCACAGCAGGCTCCGGTAACCAGCATTCCTAATGATATTAAAGCTACACCAGTAGCCGCAGCGGTGATCGCAGATAAGCATGTAGACCCTTCCAGTATTAAAGGTAGTGGTGCTCATGGTAAAATAAAGAAAGACGACGTATATGCTGCCCTGCAAAATCCAGGCGTGGCAATAGGCCAGGAAATGTTTACCCGCAACGAGCGCCGCGAAAAGATGAGCAATCTGCGTAAAACAGTATCCCGCCGTCTGGTAGAAGCAAAGAACACTACCGCTATGCTCACCACTTTTAATGAAGTGGACATGACCAACATCATGGCTTTAAGAGCAAAGTATAAAGAAGTGTTTAAAAAGCAACACGAGGTGAACCTGGGCTTTATGAGCTTCTTCACCAAAGCCTGTTGTTTTGCTTTACAGGAATTTCCTTCTGTAAATGCTTACATAGATGGAGAGGAACTGGTATACCACGATTTCTGTGATGTATCTATTGCAGTATCCGCTCCTAAAGGCCTGGTAGTACCGGTAATCCGTAATGCGGAAAGCCTGGATATGGCAGGTATTGAGAAGAAAGTAGTAGAACTGGCTACCAAAGCACGGGATAACAAACTGACGATGGACGAAATGACCGGTGGCACTTTCACCATTACCAATGGTGGGGTATTTGGCTCTTTAATGAGTACACCTATCATCAACATACCACAGTCAGCTATCCTGGGGATGCATAAGATCCAGGAGCGCCCTATGGCCATAGATGGCCAGGTGGTGATCAGGCCGATGATGTATGTAGCCCTGAGTTATGACCACCGTATTATCGATGGCCGTGAGTCTGTAAGCTTCCTGGTACGGGTAAAAGAAATGCTGGAAAACCCTGAGCAGTTGCTGTTTGGTAAAGATCCGCTGAAAGCATTACTGAAACTGTAATCATACTTCTTATAAAGGAATAGCAAAAGCCGGCGTATGCCGGCTTTTTTGTTTTAGTGCCCCTCTGCATTTGAGTGCTGCAGCAGGGGATCACATCAGTAATTCAGCTATCTTTGCGCATGACCCGTTGGGAAAATTATTTAGCATCCGCAGAGAAAATCATTCGTACTTACGATAGCCATGTACCGCTTCACCATTTTCTGAAAGCATTTTTCAAGCAGCATCCGCATATGGGGAGCCGGGACCGGCGCTGGGTATCACAGCTGGTATATCACTATTTCAGGTTAGGTTATTTAGGAAAAGCCGTAATGACCGTACCTGAAAGGATACAGGCAGGTACTTTTCTCTGTGAAACACAATCGAATGAATGGCTGGCATTTTTCCGGCCCGATCTGAATGAGCAGATAGGGCTTTCGCTGGAAGAGAAGCTGGCAAAGATTGCTCCACCGGGAGAGGCAGCTGTACCTGCAGCCATTTTTCCTTTTATCAATGAGCTTTCTGAAGATATTGATGCCGCCGCATTTGCCCATTCTTTTTTTGTGCAGCCACGCTTATTTATCCGGGTGCGTAATAAACAGGAACGGTTGTTAAACCTGCTGCAGCAGGCAGGGGTGGCTTATGAAGTGATAGGCCGTAATACCATTGCGTTGCCTAACAGTACCAGGATAGATGATATCATCACCAATAAGGCGTGGTACGAAATACAGGATGTGTCCAGTCAGCAAACCGGGCAGCTTTTTAAGCCCAGGCCCAAAGATAAGTGGTGGGATTGCTGTGCAGCCAGCGGCGGGAAAGCGATATTGCTGAAAGACCTGCAACCTACAGTGGACATTCTCGTAACGGATGTCAGGGCTACTATCCTGGATAATCTGAAAAAACGGTTTGCTGAAGCCGGTATTAAAGATTTTCAATCTAAAGTGATGGACCTCACAGGCAGCAACCTGCCCACACTGGTAGGCAACCGTCAGTTCGATGGTATTATATTGGATGCCCCCTGCAGTGGTTCAGGAACCTGGGGCCGTACCCCGGAAAGTCTGTTGGGTTTCACAGCAGACAAGATCCTGGAATTCCAGGAATTGCAAAAGCGTATAGCAAAAAACGTTATCCCGTTTATAAAACCTGGAGGTACATTGATCTATATTACCTGCTCTGTTTTCAAAAAGGAAAATGAAGAGATGGTGCAATGGATCGTAGAGAACAGTACATTGCAAGTAGTGGAAGGAGGGACGATCAAAGGGTATCATGATGGCGCCGACAGCATGTTTGCTGTAAAGCTGGTAAAAGAGTAACCGGGTGTTAAATCAGTAGCTGGTTTAGCTGGTTGCTCCGGAAGATATATCTTAAAAAGCAGTAGTCAGGATACTTATAGCTTCACCAGCTTGAGCGTGCTTTTGACAGTGCCTTGTATTACCCGTAAATAATAAACCCCTGCCGGAAGGGAGGAGAGCCCATCCTGCCAGTTAAAATAGCCATAGTTCATATCCACAGCGGGGAGGCTGCGTTTTCTTACTATTCTGCCCGCAGCATCCATTAATTCCAGCATGATCTGCAGGTTGGCTGACGCTTTATAGTATATTCTTAGCTGGTCGTTGAAGGGGTTGGGAAAAGCTTTTACAGGATGATTGTCCAGTGTTTGCCGGATATAAGCAGTATCCTGCAGCTCCATTTTCAGTAACGTATCATAGGCTGCACGGAAATTGGGGATACCATATCCAATGCGGTAGTCCGGCTGTCTGTATTGGCTGCTGCAGGCTTTTACCGCCCGGAGGATATCCATATTGGTGCGGTGAGGAAAAGCCTGCCATAAGCAGGTAACCAGTCCCGCCAGCACGGGGGTAGCATAGGAAGTACCATTGCCACTGGTCAGGGTACCATCTGTATTCACCAGCACGGTACCTACTCCCAGGCCGGCTACATCCGGTTTTATCCTGCCATCCGCAGTAGGGCCATATCCACTGAAAGTCGCCACCTGCAGTGCTTTATCTACTGCTGCCACGGTGAGTACACTATCTGCATCGGCAGGTGTTAACAGGTATTTCCAGGGATGATTACCTTCATTACCGGCTGCATTAACGACGATCATGCCTTTACGTACAGCCAGGGCAGCGGCCTGTGCGATGATGGTGGTTTTACCATCCAGCTGGCTGTAGGTGTGGTTATAATCAGGATTATCAAAAAGATTGTATCCCAGAGAGGAGGAGATAACGTCTACCCCTATACTATCGGCCATTTCGGCGGCGGCTATCCAGTTATGTTCTTCTATGGGCTGTTCCATCCCGTTTTCTTCTGTACGGAACAATACATATTCCGCCTCCGGGGCGGTGCCTACCATCTGGCCGGGCAGGTATGCCGTCAGTGCGGAAAGGCAAAAAGCACCATGTGTACCAAAATCAAATACCTCCGTCGTATTATCGGTGAAATTGTGAGTAGCAATGAGTTGTTGCTGATTACGAAGTTGTGCAAAAGCTTTATTATCACCCACTCCCGAAAATCCTGCATCCAGAATGGCGATGATCATACCTGCTCCGCGTTTTCCTTTATTATGAAGGTATTCTCCTTCATGCAGATGGATCTGATCAAAGGCATTACCATAATAATCAGCTGCGGTACTACGTAAAAGGGGGATGTTTCCGGAATCAACCGTTTCACTGAGCTTTCCGGGAGCTATTGCAGGACCAGGCGCCAGCCGTTGTGCTGCCGGCATGGTTGTTTTTACAAAGGGAAAGCCGTTGATCTTTTGAAGGGCACTGGCATCATTGGTTTGAATGATCACCTGATTAAACCACCTGGAAGTGTACAACACTGTAACGTTACCTGCCCGAAGAATACTGTCCACATAGGCCGGTGTTACGGGAAGATCCGTACTGTCAATGTTGATCTGCTGGCGTTGCCGGCGTTGTATAGCCGCAGGAGATAAATACTGTTCGGGGGCACCTAGCTGGTAAGGCGTGTTCTTTTTATCGGTGAATGAAATAACGTAACGGGGGAGTTGGGCCAGCACAGCTGTGCCGGTAGCTAATATCAGGAAGCAGGAAACCAGGATAGCTGATAGGAGCGGTTTAATCATCAGGTATAGCTTTTGGAATGAGCTACGGCTTATTTTGAAAGCTACGAGCTTTGAGCTACCAGCTGCGAGCTTAAATGCAGCGAAGTATATAATCAACATCTGCAATATACGATAATCGCTCGTGGCTCAAAGCTCATAGCTCGCAGCTATTTCTCCAAAATACTGCCACTTTGGATAATACCACCACCAATCACGTCATTCCCTTCATAAAACACAGCGGACTGTCCTGGAGCGATACCTTTTACTGCTTCGTAAAAGCGCACCTTTACCTTTCCGTTATCGTTATACAGGTTGCTAAGCGCTCCCTGATCTTTGTAGCGTATTTTAGTAGTTGCTTCGAGTCCTTCCGGTATATGGTCGTATTTCACGAGGTTAATTCCCCCTACGTGCATTTCATTCTTTTGCAGCTGGTCTTCATCACCCAGTACTACCGTATTGGTTTCGGGAATGATTTCTGTTACAAACACCGGTTTACCCATTGCTATCAATCCTTTACGCTGCCCGATAGTATAAAATGGATAACCTTTATGTTTACCTACGATCGTACCATCTGCCAGCACAAAGTTGCCCCCATCTACGCGTTCTTCCAGACCTTCTACCTTACGTTTCAGAAAACCGCGGTAGTCATTGTCGGGCACAAAGCAAATTTCATAGCTTTCCGCCTTTTTGGCCAGTTCGGGATAACCAAAATCAAAAGCCATCTGGCGTATTTCAGATTTGCGGTAAGTACCTAAAGGCAGCATGGTACGGCTCAGCACATCCTGCTGCAGGCCCCACAGTACATAACTCTGATCTTTGGTTTCGTCTACCCCCTTGCTGATAATATGACGTCCATTCAGTTCACGGATCTGCCCGTAGTGGCCCGTGGCGATCGCCACACAATCCATCGCATCTGCACGTTTCATCAGCGCACGCCATTTAATATGGGTATTACACAACACACAAGGATTAGGCGTGCGTCCCGCAATGTATTCATCCACGAAATTATTGATCACAAAGTCACCGAATTCCTCCCGGATATCCAGCACAAAATGCGGGAATCCGTGGTGCACCGCCGCCGCCCGTGCATCATTAAAAGAATCCAGGTTGCAGCAGCCGGTTTCCTTTTTGCTGGAACCTGCTGAGGCATAATCCCAGGTTTTCATGGTGATACCCACCACTTCATACCCCTGTTCATGCAACATAAGCGCTGTAACAGTACTATCAATACCGCCACTCATGGCTACCAGCACTTTTCCATGTCTGCTCATTTTATCAGAAAATTTAAGAATGCAAAATTACTTAAAATCCAGCCAACTGCCATTAGCAAGATATTGATAGTGACAATGCTGCTATCAATGAAAGCTATTTAAAATAACAGGAATAATGCAAAAGTAAATGTCTTTTTATTTGATAACCAATTAGTTATTTGTGGAGATGATACAATGACTGCCGGATTGCTTTGACAGATTTTATGCTTAATTTGCCGGAATACTATAAATTGTTAAGGATGAATTATATATTTATCAGCGAAAGGCATCAATATCATCAATAATCAGATTCAATGATTCCACTGTTAAATAAGTCGTACGTATTAAATCACCCCGCTACTGGTGTATCCGGCAGCCACTTTGCTTTTCCGGAAAAAGTATTGCAGTTCGGAACAGGCGTATTGCTGCGCGGACTGGTAGATTACTTAATTGATAAAGCCAACAAACAGGGGATATTTGAAGGCCGGGTGGTGATTGTAAAATCTACACCAGGAGCCGTATCAGAATTTACTGATCAGGACAATTTATACACCACCCATATCAAAGGAATTGCCGGAGGAAAATTGGTTAACAGCTCCCTGATAAACGCTTCTATTAGCCGGGTATTGCAATCGAATGCAGAATGGCAGGAAGTGCTTAAAACTGTGCATCAGTCTACACTTCAGATTATTATATCCAATACTACAGAAGTGGGGATACAATATGTGGAAGAAAACATACTACAGGGTGTGCCTGCTTCTTATCCGGGCAAGCTGCTGGCTGTTTTGTGGGAACGGTTCCAGCATTTTAAAGGTGCTGCCGGCACGGGGATGGTGATAGTACCCACTGAGCTGGTAGTTAACAACGGGCAGTTACTCCGCGAAATCATAGGACAGCTGGCCACCTTTAACCAGCTGCCAGCTGCATTTATGACCTGGCTGGATACAGAAAATCACTTTTGTAATTCTTTGGTAGACCGGATTGTACCGGGTAAGCCGCATAACCTGGCGGAATTGGAAGAAAAAGCCGGGTATACCGATAAGCTGTGGATTGATGTGGAGCCCTTTCTCCTTTGGGCGATTGAAGGTAATGAGCAGGTAAAATCCATATTGTCATTTCATCAGGCTGATCCCCGGATGTTAATTACACCAAGCATAACGCCTTACCGGGAACAAAAGCTGCGGATTCTCAATGGCAGCCATACCGTATCAGTACCATTGGCTTATTTGTCGGGGTTGAATACAGTACATGAGTGCATGGAAGATCCTTACATGAAGGCATTTTTTCAGACAGTGGTCCTGAAAGAAATACTGCCCACCATAGCAGATATCGGTCCTCAGGTAGCTGCTTTTGCACAGGATGTACTGGACCGGTTTGCGAATCCTTTTATTGCACATAAACTATTGAGCATTACCTTCCAGGAAAGCTCTAAAATGAATGCACGTAATGTGCAGACATTCTGCCGCTATTATGCCGGGCAGCAACAGCTGCCAGCCAAAATGTGCCTGGGCTTTGCGGCCATGTTGTTATTCTTAAAACCAGTCAAACAGGAAACCGGTAAATACTATGGCAAGCGGGGAGAAGAATGGTATGTGATCAATGATGATAATGCAGCGGTATTTGCAGCGTACTGGGAGCAGGTTACCTTAACAGATGAGACAACAATCGGGGCAATGGTAGCGGGAATTTGCAGCAATACCCGTTTATGGGAAGAGGACCTCAGCAAGCTACCTGGCTTTACTGCTGCGGTAACTACGCATTTGCTGGGCATGTTACAACAAGGCGTCACTGCTTATACGGCAGGCTACAGCAAGGTATAGTAATACCAGTAGTTCAAATAATGATGTGGACAGATCAAATAATTTCAAATGAGAAAGTTTTTATCGGAAGATTTTTTATTGCAGACAGAAACGGCTAAACGGCTATATTTTGACTATGCCAAGGATATGCCCATCATTGATTATCATAATCACCTGCCACCTGAAGAAATAGCACAAAATAAGGTGTTTGAAAGCCTGACCGCGATGTGGCTGAAAGGCGATCATTACAAATGGAGGGCTATGCGGGCAAACGGGGTGTCTGAACAGTTTATTACCGGAAATACGGATGATTATACCAAATTCAAATATTGGGCAGCTACCACGCCCAGCACCATGCGTAATCCTTTGTATCACTGGACGCACATGGAATTACGCAATCCTTTTGGAATAAAAGAGTTGTTAAATGCAGAGAGCGGGCAACGGATTTATGAACAATGTAATGCGCAACTGGATAAATGGAGTACACAATCCCTGCTGCGTCATTTTAAAGTGAAAGCCTTATGTACCACGGATGACCCCTGTGATTCACTGGAGCATCACCAGGCCATGCAACAATCTGATATCAGGGTGTTGCCAACCTTTCGTCCTGATAAAGCAATAGCAGTAGAAACGCCGGAAGTATTCAATGCTTTTGTGGATAAGCTGGGCATAGTTACCGGAAAAGAGATAGGCACTTATGAAGGGATGTTGGAAGCCCTGCATAGCCGGCATGATTATTTTCATGCGATGGGAGGCCGGTTATCAGATCATGGATTAAACACTTTTTATTTCGCCACTTTTACGCCGGCAGAACTGGAGGCAATTTTTACGCAGGTGCGTGCAGGCAAAGTACCAGCAGGCCAGGATATTGAAAAATTCAAGGCAGCTACCCTTCATTTTATTTGTACCTGGAATCACCGGAAAGGGTGGGTACAACAGTTTCACGTAGGCGCTATCCGTAATAATAACACCCGGTTGCTGAATACCATTGGTGCAGATGCAGGATTGGATTCCATTGGTGATTGGCAGATGGCCAGTGCCATGTCTGCTTTCTTCGACAATCTGGATAGGCAGGACCAGCTCGCCAAAACGATTGTATATAATCTGAACCCTTCGTATAATGAGGTATTTGCTACCATGATGGGTAATTTCCAGGATGGGTCTGTACCCGGGAAAATGCAATTTGGTTCTGGATGGTGGTTCCTCGACCAGAAGGACGGCATGGAAAAACAGATCAATGCATTAAGTAATATGGGATTGTTAAGTCGTTTTGTAGGTATGCTGACTGATTCGAGAAGTTTCTTATCTTACTCGCGACATGAATATTTTCGCCGTATTTTGTGTAACCTGATCGGAAACGATGTAGAAAACGGAGAACTACCAGCTGACGTTGACTGGTTAGGCAAAATGGTACAGGATATCAGCTACAATAACGCAAAAGCATATTTTAATTTTTAATGCAGCCTGTTAAAGTTATTTCATTCGGAGAGATTTTATTACGCTTATCCCCCAATTGGGGTAGTAATACTGCGGCTTTTTATGTAGGTGGGGCCGAGGCTAATGTAGCCGCTGCATTAGGCCGTTGGGGCACACCGGTGGCCTATATCAGCAGGATGCCCGAAAACGGGCTGTCCAGGCAGATACAGCAGCAACTGGAAGCCCAGCACGTGAGTACCGACAGAATGCTGTGGGGAGGTGAACGCATCGGTACTTATTATCTGGCGCAGGGCAGTGATCTGAAACATGCAGAGGTAGTATATGACCGTAAATATTCTGCTATCAGTGAACTACAGCCGGGTACGGTTGACTGGGATACATTGCTGGATGGCGCACAATGGTTTCACTGGAGTGCTATTACCCCCGCATTGAATCCCCAGGCGGTGCAGGTATGTAAGGAAGCATTGGAAGCTGCTACCAGGAAAGGATTGATCATTTCCACTGATCTTAATTATCGCAGTAAGTTATGGCAGTATGGTAAAAAGCCATTTGAGATCATGCCTGAATTAGTGCAGTATTGTGATGTGGTGATGGGCAATATATGGGCTGCTCATCAAATGCTGGATACCAGGCTGAATACGGTAGCATTGGAAACAGCCGGCAAAGAAGTATACCTGGAGCAGGCCGCCATCGTGGCAAAGGAGATCACAGAAAAGTACCCCCGGTGTAAACGGGTGGCATTTACCTACCGTTTTTCTGATGGGCCCACACATAATTTGTATTACGCCACTTATTATCATGATGGTAAGTTGTCTGTTTCCCGGCAATATGAAACCAATGAGGTAGTAGATCGTGTAGGCAGCGGAGATTGTTTTATGGCAGGGCTGATCCATGGGCAACTGAACGGCGACAGTGATCAGCAGATTATTTCATTTGCTGCCGCAGCCGCTTATTCTAAATTGTTTATGGCAGGTGATTTTAATTTAACGGATAAAGCAGATATTTTAAAACTGATATAATATGATTCCTCAACCAGCGATAGTAGTAGCAGCTTTTGAACGTAGTGGTATCATACCGGTTTTTTATGATGACGATGCAGCTGTTTGTTGTCAGGTATTACAGGCTTGTTATGATGCAGGTATACGTGTATTTGAATTTACCAACAGGGGAGAAAACGCCCGCAGGAATTTTGCTGCCATGCGGGACCTGAAAACAGCCGGTATGCCGGATCTTTTTTTAGGCATCGGTACTATAAAAAGTGTGGATGATGCCAAAGCATATACCGGTATGGGAGCTGATTTTATCGTAAGCCCTATTACAGATGCCACCATTGGTAGTTATTGCCAAACTGAAAATATCCTTTGGGTGCCTGGTTGTATGACACCCACCGAAATAGATGTAGCAGAGAAGAATAATGCCACTTTTGTAAAACTGTTTCCGGGAAACGTATTAGGACCTGGATTTGTAAAGGCTGTCAAACCTTTATTCCCCCATATGAAGTTCATGCCAACCGGGGGAGTAGAACCAACTATAGAAAGCATGAAATCATGGTTTGATACAGGGGTGGTATGTGTAGGAATGGGATCTAACCTATTGTCCAGACAAGTGATTGAAAACAAAGACTGGGCAGCCTTGAAAGAAAAAATAATGCAAACGCTTTCCTTGTTGAAAGGCAAGCGCTGATTGATGCCTTTATAAATTCCAAAATTATTGTAATGAGTTCCACGACTATCGGAAAGTACCGCTGGGGCATTTGCGCCTTATTGTTTTTTGCTACCACTATTAACTACCTCGACAGGCAGGTATTAGGGTTGTTGAAGCCCATGTTGGAGAAAGAGTTTAGCTGGACAGAAAGTGATTATGGCAATATTGTAATGGCCTTTTCTGCCACATATGCACTGGGTTTGTTGTTCTTTGGAAGAATTGTAGATGCTATCGGTACCAAGATGGGATATACCGTTTCTATTATCGTCTGGAGCATTGCGGCTATGGCACATGCGCTGGCTAAAACCACCCTTGGATTTGGCATAGCACGGGCCTTTCTGGGCATAGGAGAGTCGGGGAATTTTCCGGTAGCGATTAAGTCAGTAGCAGAATGGTTTCCCAAAAAAGAACGTGCATTGGCTACCGGTATTTTTAATTCCGGCGCTAATATCGGAGCGGTAGCTGCTCCCGCGGTAGTGCCCTGGCTGGCAGGTACTTATGGCTGGCAGGAAGCTTTTATCTGGACCGGGGTAGTAGGTTTTGTATGGCTTATTTTCTGGTGGTTTATGTATGAAGTACCTGCCAAACATAAAAAGCTCTCTAAAGCAGAGTTTGATCATATCCATAGTGATAATGCACCTGGGTATGTTGCTGAAACAAAAAGGGTACCCTGGGTCAAATTATTCAGTATCCGTCAAACCTGGGCTTTTGTATTCGGAAAATTGTTGACAGACCCTATCTGGTGGTTCTTTTTATTCTGGCTGCCTTCTTACTTTTCCACTACTTTCCACCTGGACATAAAGAACCTGGGTTTGCCATTGATTGTAGTATATACTGCTACCACAGTGGGTAGCATTGGTGGAGGGTATCTTTCCTCCTGGCTGATCAAGATAGGCTGGCCGGTGTTTAAAGCAAGAAAGGTTTCCATGTTCATCTTTGCAGTATGTGTAGTACCTATCATGTTTGCCAAGCAAACAAATAATATATGGGTAGTAGTAGCACTGATCAGTCTGGCAGCAGCAGCACATCAGGCATGGTCTGCTAATATATTTACCACTGCATCAGATATGTTTCCCAAGTATGCCGTAAGTTCTGTAGTAGGTATAGGAGGAATGGCTGGCTCCGTGGGAGGGATTATATTTCCATTGATAGTAGGTGGGCTGCTGGACCATTATAAAGCATTAGGCAATATCGGTGCCGGGTATAATGTGCTGTTTATTATTTGTGGGTGCATGTATTTACTGGCCTGGTTGGTGATGCATTTCTTTGCACCTAAAATGGAAGAAGTAAAGATTTAAACATAGCTATACAAATGAATTAAAAAAGCGCCGGGATTCAATCCCGGCGCTTTTTTAGTTAGCAGTCATAAGTTTAAAGACTTACCCCACGTTTCCAGGGAATAAAGTCATCCTGTTGAAGAATTTCAGCTTTGGTATGTACTTCCCCGCTGGCCGATTTTACTACAAATTCCAGGATCTGTTCGCCCATTTGTGCAATAGTGTGTTGTCCGCTGATGATGGTACCGGTATCTATATCAATGATATCAGGCATGCGTTGTGCAAGTCTGGTATTGGTAGCCAGCTTTACCACCGGAGCGATCGGATTGCCGGTAGGCGTACCCAGGCCTGTGGTGAATAAAACAATATTGGCACCTGATCCTACCTCTGCAGAAGTGGATTCTACATCGTTACCTGGTGTACACAGCAGGTTCAATCCGGGTTTTTTAACATATTCTGTATAGTCCAGCACATCCGTAACCGGAGAGGTACCCCCTTTTTTGGCAGCCCCGGCAGATTTAATAGCATCCGTGATAAGGCCATCTTTAATATTACCGGGAGAAGGGTTCATATAAAAACCGGAACCAACAGATTGGGCCTGGTTTTCATACGCGCGCATAATGCGGATGAATTTTTCCGAAGTATCTGTTGTTTCACACCGATTGATTAACTCCTGTTCTACACCACACAGCTCAGGGAATTCTGATAAAATGGAGGTGCCACCCAAGGCTACCAGCATATCGGAAGTATGCCCTACAGCAGGGTTTGCAGAGATACCGGAGAAGCCGTCAGAACCGCCACATTCCAGTCCGATAACCAGTTTAGATAAAGGGCTGGGCTGGCGGGTTATTTTATTGGCCGCTATCAGCGCCATAAAGGTATCTTTAATGGCATTGGATAACATGGCAAACTCAGAACTGCTTTTCTGCTGTTCGAATACCAGTACCGGCTTGTCAAATGAAGGGTTCAGTTTCTTTACCGACTCCATCAATATAGACACTTGCGCGTGCTGGCAGCCAAGGCTCAGAATAGTAGCTCCTGCTACATTGGGATGGTGTATATACCCTGCCAATAGTGCACATAAAGCGTCAGAATCCTGACGGGTGCCGCCACAACCACCTTCATGGGTAAGAAATTTTATACCATCAATGTTCGGGAATATATTATTACGTTTGCTCGTATGCGTTACTGTTTCAGGAGAATAGTTGCTGATACTTTCAAGATCCCCTTTTTTATAGAACTCTACCAGATCATTTACCTGTTCATTATATACTTCAGTAGGAGCAAATCCCAGTCCTTTTTCAAAGGCAGTTTTGATCACATTTACATTTCTGTTCTCACAAAATACCAGTGGTATTACCAGCCAGTAGTTGCGCGTTCCTACCTGTCCGTCTTTACGATGGTACCCCATAAAGGTCCTGGTTTTCCAGGCACTCACATCAGGTTGCTGCCATTGGATATTACCCTCTTTTTGATGAAAGGCATTGGCATCATGTGCCACATTGGAAGTAGTGAGCGGGCTGCCTTTGGTAATAGGCTGCGTGGCCTTACCTACCAAAACGCCATACATGGTAATAGCGTCGCCTGGTTGAAGATCTGAAACCGGGAACTTATGTTTGGCAGGTATATTACCCGATAAGGAAATTGCGGTGCCATTAAACTGTATATCAGTACCTGCTGATAAGTCCTGTAGGGCTACCAGCACGTTATCTTTCGGATGTATTTGTAAGTAAGTGTTCATGATGGCTAAAGTAGAAAATATGCTATCCGGCTGTTAATACTAAAATATTAATCCTTAATAAGATTTTGCCTATTTGCAAAAGCTGCTGTAACATTTGCTGGATGCAGCTTACAAAGGTAAATAATCTCTGTGGAAGCCGCGCAAATCCCTTTCGAAATTCATCCAAAACCATACTTTTTGATGAGATTATGATATAACCTGATAGTTATTTAACAAAATTGCCGGTTGCTGTAAATCATTTTTCCGTTTACGGATGTCTTTTAGAATAAAGTAGAAGAAATATTATCTTCAGATTCAGCAACCAATACCTGATACTTAGATCTGACTATTTACAGCCGCATAACTGTTTATAAACCCACGTAACAATAATGAGAAAGTATTTAATACTTATTGCCATACTGCTCACCTGTACAACCTTTACATTGCGGGCACAGGAGCAGCGCAATCTGTTGGCCGGCACTTTTACCGCTGCTCAGTTGAAAGCAGATTTACTGCCGGATACCAAATGGGTGGATTTTCCGGCTTATGATAACCGGGAAGCCTGGGATAAGTTATTGCCGGCATATAAAGCCGCATTGATCAGCTATGGAGAAAGTGCACTTCCCTATAAGTGGCAGCTGGTGCCGGCCACAGCATACCTTGACTATGTACGTACCGGCAATCGTACCAGTATGCAAAATATTTATAATGCTAATGTTGCTCATTTAAAAGGACTGGTACTGGCAGAACTGGCTGAGGGGAAAGGCCGCTTTACCGATCAGATCATCAATGGGGTATGGGCGTTTTGTGAAATGACAACCTGGTCATTATCTGCACATCTCAGTGCACAAAAGAAGGGGCTGGGTATCCCCGATATAAATGACCCCATTATTGATCTGGAGGTAGGTAATACCGGGGCTTTGCTGGCCTGGGTGCACTACTTCTTCCATGATGCATTTGATAAGGTAAACCCGCTGATTGCTGCCCGTATCCGGTATGAAATTAACCGGCAGGTGTTGACGCCTTATTATCAGCGGGATGATTTCTGGTGGATGGCTTTCAGGAATGACAAGTTTGTGAATAACTGGAATGTATGGGTCAATTATAATGTATTGAATTGCATTTTACTGATAGAAACAGATCCGGAAAAAAGAGTAGCAGGTGTTTATAAAACCATGCGGTCCGTAGACAAGTTCATCAATTACTATAAGGCCGATGGCGGTTGTGAAGAAGGCCCTGCCTATTGGGAGAGCGCCGGCGGTATGTTGTACGGGTATCTGGCATTGTTATTTCAGGGAACCGGTGGTAAGGTTAATAAATTTGATCATGACCTGGTGAAAAATATAGGCAGGTATATTTATCGTGCGTATATCAATGACCGTTACTATATCAACTTCGCAGATGCGGCTGCCCAATTAAGTCAGCCAGCAGGATTAATCTACACTTATGGAAAAGCGATTGGTGATGATCAGATGAAAGGATTTGGCAGTTTCCTGGCACACCAGCAGCACTGGGATACCCGTGTTCCGCAGGAAACGTTGCAGGCTACTGTGGAAAACCTGTGGCTGGCTGGGGAAATAATGGATTATCCCCCGGCAGCCCCTTTACTGGGTGATTGCTGGCTGTCAGGTACACAGATACTGGCAGCACGGGATAAGGCAGGTACTGCAAATGGGTTTTATTTTGCTGCCAAGGGCGGGCATAATAACGAAAGCCACAATCATAATGATGTAGGCACTTTTATGCTTTATTATGATGGCAAACCGGTGTTTATTGATATTGGCAGCGAAGTATATACCCGGCAAACCTTTGGGCCGGAACGTTATACTATCTGGACAATGCGGTCTGTTTATCATAACCTCCCTTTTATTAATGGTATAGAACAGCATGTCGGCGCGCAATTTGCAGCACGTAATCCTGTCTATAAGGCTACCCCATCTACGGTATCCTTTTCGCTCGATCTGGCTAAAGCATATCCCGATAGCGCCGGAATAAATACCTGGTACAGAGCCTACCTGCTGAAAAGAGGACAATCATTTACCATTACAGATGAGTACAACCTGGTGGAGAATAACGGGAAAACCGCAGTGCATTTTATGAGTAGTTGCCGGCCCCATATTCTTCAACCTGGAATACTGCGTTTAAGTGGAGAAGGGTTTGAATTAAATATGCTGTATCCCGCAAGTAGTGCGGCGCCTGTTATAGAAGATATATTAATCAAAGATGAGCGGCTGCTGCAGTCGTGGCCCCCGCATGTATACAGGATCATATTTCCCCTGACCAGCCAACAGCTGAAAGGCAAAATGTGGTGGAAGATCCAATCAGCAACTAAGTAATACGGACCCGGAAAATAAAGCATCCATATAAATGCCTTGTATTTTGCAAACGTTTGCATAACTTAGTATAAAACAGGCAGCTTACCTGCCTTTCCACGTATTGAATCTAATAAAAGCAGCTGCACTTGGAACGTAGAAACTTTATTAAGATAGCACCGCTGGCGGGTTTGGCCGGCGTTATTACTCCGGGGCGGGTACTGTCAGGTACCTCATCACCGTTGCCAACTGCCACCTCCTTGATGGAGCATGACAGGCAGTACTGGACACAGTTACTAGTCAGGATCTGCAGTCCGGTTATTGAAAATATGAGCCGGGGTACTCTAAAAAAGAATCTGCCATTGGAATTGGGAAAAGGATATGGACTGGACGTAAAGCAGGTGACTTATCTGGAAGCTTTTGGACGGACCATTTCGGGAATGGCACCGTGGCTGGCCTTACCTGATGACGTTACCGCAGAAGGCAGAACAAGGAAACGGCTGCGGGAACAGGTGCTGCAAGGTATTGTAAATGGTGTAGATCCGGGATCGCCGGACTATCTCAATTTTCGTACGGAAGCACAGCCTTTGGTAGATGCGGCGTTTTTATGTCATGCTTTTTTAAGGGCGCCGGATGCTTTATGGCATCCGCTGGATCATGTTACAAAGGAACGCGTAATAAAAGAGCTGAGAGAACTACGGCGTATTAAGCCTGGCTATAACAACTGGTTACTGTTTGCCGCTATCATTGAAACCTTCTTTTTGTTTATCAATGAAGACTGGGAACCGATGCGTACCATGGTGGCCATTCAGAAAATGAAGGAATGGTATGCCGGCGATGGCTGGTATAGTGATGGTGCACAATTTTCAATGGATTATTATAATGGTTATGTCATCCATCCTATGTTGACAGATATCCTGAAAGTATTGATGGATAAAGGGAAGGGGACTAAGGCGGATTATGAGCAGGCAATCAGGAGGATGCAACGTTTTGCTGCATTGCAGGAACGCATGATTGCTCCTGATGGTACTTACCCTGCATTAGGGAGGTCTATGACTTACCGTACCGCTGCATTTCAACCGCTAGTCCAGCTGGCATTGCAACATCAGTTACCGGAAGAACTATCGCCTGCACAGGTACGTTGTGCACTTACCGCTGTGATGAAACGGGTATATGAAATGAAAGGAACCTTTGACGGAAAAGGATGGCTGCAGCTGGGTATTTGCGGGCATCAGCCGGAAGTAGCGGATACCTATACTTCTACCGGCAGCCTTTATTTATGTACCAGCGGTTTTCTGGCGTTAGGATTACCCCCGGAAGATCCCTTCTGGTCTGCCCCGCCGGAAGAATGGACTGCACAGAAATTGTGGTCAGGTAAGCCTATCAGAAAAGACTACCACGTAAGTTATTAGCATATTAAATACAAAGGCAGCAGGTGTCAGCATTTATCAGCATGATTCACTTTAAAAAAAATAAACAATCTGTATATGAGCACGTATTATGAATCCAGGTATGCCAGCAGCCCTAGTGAGGTGAAGCAGCTGGATACAGCTAAGCTGAGGGAAGCTTTTTTTATTGAGCAGGTATTTGAAGCAGATGCTATTCGCTGGGTATATACCCATTACGACCGTTATATGGCAGGTGGAGCTATGCCGGTAACAGATGCACTGACACTGGACAGCATTGACTTGCTGAAAGCAGACTATTTCCTGGAACGCCGGGAATTGGGAATGATCAATGTAGGCGGTGAAGGGTTGGTATTGGTAGATGGGGAGGAATTTGAACTGGCTTATAAAGAGGCCTTGTATATAGGGCAAGGAAACAGGCAGGTGGTATTTAGTAGCAAGGATGCTGCAAATCCTGCTAAGTTTTATCTTAACTCCACACCTGCCCATCAGCATTATCCTACCCGTAAGGTAGCGAAGACAGATGCAGAAGTGGTTACGCTGGGCGCCTTGGAAACTTCCAATCACCGTACGATTAATAAGCTGCTGGTCAATTCCGTATTGGAAACCTGCCAGCTGCAAATGGGAATGACGGAGCTGAAACCAGGCAGCGTCTGGAATACAATGCCTGCGCATACGCACGACAGGCGAATGGAAGTATACTTTTATTTTGAAGTACCCGAAGGGCAGTCCGTATGCCATTTTATGGGAGAACCCCAGGAAACCCGGCATATCTGGCTGCAGAACGAACAGGCGGTGATTTCACCACCCTGGTCTATCCACTCCGGAGCAGGAACCAGTAACTATACTTTTATATGGGGAATGGCGGGAGAGAACCTGGACTACGGAGATATGGATTTCTGTGCTATTCAAGAATTAAGATAATGACATTATAATAAGCGTAAGCATGATGATAAAAAAAACATTCACCAGCGGGGTGCTGAGTTTGCTTATCCTGAACAGTGTGATAGCGGTTCCTGTATCCGCTGGCACTGGTAAGCCGGTTGCCGTTGTTACAGCAGCAAGGTATACCGGCGATTATCCGGCAGACGCCATCCGCCGGGTGATGGTAAAGGTAGGCTCCTGGCAATGGAAACATATTGAACGAAAGGGCTGGAGCTATGCACAAACCGATTGGACCAATGGCGCCATGTATGCCGGGATGATGGCATTGAATCAGGTAGCTGATTCACCTGCATATATGCAGCACCTTTTGCGTGTGGGAGAAGATAATCAGTGGAATACCGGTCCTTACCGTTTTTTTGCAGATGATTATTGCATCGGACAGATGTATGCGCAGCTTTACAGTATATATCAGCAGCCGGAGATGATTGAAAAGTTCCGGCTGCTGGCAGATAGTATTGTTGCCCAACCACATGATGAACCTTTGGAATGGGTCAATAATATTCATTTGCGGGAGTGGGCCTGGTGTGATGCTTTGTTTATGGGACCTCCTGCGTTGGCGTATTTATCTACAGCTACCGGCGATCTGAAATACCTGCAAACGGCTTCAAAACTATGGTGGAAAACATCTGACTTTTTATTCGATCGCGAAGAAAATTTATACTACCGGGATGGACGTTTTATCCCACAACGCGAAAAGAACGGAAAAAAAGTTTTCTGGAGCCGGGGAAATGGTTGGGTAATGGGTGGCTTGGCCAGGATGATGGATAATATGCCCGCCGGTTTTCCGGACAGACCCAAGTTTGAAGACCAGTTTAAAAAGATGGCTTATCGGGTGGCGGGCTTACAAACAGCTGATGGCACCTGGCATGCCAGTTTGCTGGATCCAGATAACTATCCGGCTAAAGAAACCAGTGGCACCGGCTTTTATGTATATGCACTTACCTGGGGTATTAATAATGGCTTGTTGCCGGAGAAAGATTTTCTGCCGGTGATTCAAAAAGGATGGCAGGCATTACTGGATTGTGTACAGGAAGATGGTAAACTTGGATTTGTGCAGATACCGGCTGCTGCTCCCGGACAGGCTACCGCTAATGACACAGAGGTATATGGGGTGGGCGCCTTTTTACTGGCTGGAGCAGAACTGATCAAATATGATATCAGCAAACGTGCGGAAGTACGGATTGCCGTTAACAATGCCTCCGGAGTAAACAGGCAGGGAACTTTGGTAGAAATACCCTATACGGATATTTCCAAAAAGCTGGATAAGGCTACCAGAAAATCATTCAAGATCGTAAACCTGCTGAATCTGCAGGAAATCCCCTATCAACTTATCTATGAAGGTGGGAAAGAAGTAAAGAAAATAGCATTGCAGGTGAGTGTGATACCTGGAGGAAGTATTACCGCTGCAGTGGTTGCCGGTGCACCTGCTGCCATACCGGCCCAGGCTTATGGACGTTATGTACCGGAACGAAAGGATGACTATGCCTGGGAAAATGATAAGATTGCTTTTCGTATGTACGGGCCTGCACTGGACAAATTTCCAAATGAAAATGCACATGGTATTGATGTATGGGGAAAGCGTACTAAAGAGATGGTGATTGATCAATGGTATAAACTGGACAATTATCATCATGACAATGGGCAAGGATTGGATTTCTACAGCGTAGGGCTGACATTGGGAGCGGGTGATATAGCACCCTATATCGGAGATTCCATTTATTTCTCCCCTAAGTACAAAACCTATAAAGTGCTGGATAACGGGCCGTTAAGAACTACATTTCAATTGATCTATGACACCTGGCAGGTAAATAATATGCCCGTATCCGTTATTAAAACTATTTCACTGGATGCAGGGTCACAGCTGAATAAAATGTCGGTACAATATACATTTAAAGGCAAAGAGTTGCCGGTGGTAACAGGGCTTGTTAAGCGTGCTTCAGCAGGTACCGTACTCCTGGATGAGCAGCATGGTGTGATGGGCTACTGGGAACCACAACATGGGGAAGATGGTACAATCGGTACCGGATGTGTATTTACAACCCCTGTACCACAATTACTAACAGACAGGAAACATTTGCTGGCACCAGGAGTAGCTGGTAATCATCAGGACTTTGTGTATTACACCGGCGCCGCCTGGAGTAAAGGAGGGGCAATAGCTGATGCACAGCAATGGTTTTCTTACCTGGAAGATTTTGCAAAAGGATTAAAAGCGCCTTTGAAAGTCAGGGTGTGGTAATAGCAGGCATAACATTTAATCAAATAAAATGATGGTCTTGAATCTATTTAATCTGCAGGGAAAGGTAGCACTGGTAACAGGCTGCAAAAGAGGCATTGGCCAGGCCATGGCGATTGCCCTGGCAGAAGCCGGCGCAGATATTATTGGAGTATCTGCTTCTCTCGAAAAAAGTGGCAGTGAGGTAGAAAAAGCAATCACCGCTACCGGACGGAAATTTTATGCTTATCAGTGTGATTTTAATAACCGCGCTGCATTATATGAGTTTATAAAGACAGTGCAACAGGAACATCCTGAGATTGACATATTGGTAAACAATGCGGGGACCATCTTACGGAAGCCTGCTGCAGAACATCCGGATGAATACTGGGATGAAGTGATCAATATCAACCTGAATGCGCAGTTTATTCTTACCCGAGAAATAGGGAAGCAGATGGTAGCGCGGGGAAGTGGAAAGGTCATTTTTACTGCCTCCCTGCTTACTTTCCAGGGAGGGATTAATGTGCCGGGCTATGCTGCGAGTAAAGGAGCCGTAGGGTCGCTGGTAAAAGCATTTGCAAATGAATGGGCGGCCAAAGGCGTGAATGTAAATGCTATTGCTCCCGGCTACATCGCTACAGATAATACAGCAGCCCTGCGTGCGGATGAACAACGCAGCAGCGCTATTATGGAGCGGATACCTGCCGGCCGCTGGGGACAACCGGCCGATTTTAAAGGCCCGGTAGTATTCCTGGCTGCTGCGGCATCCGATTATGTGCATGGTACCATTATGACGGTGGACGGAGGATGGATGGGCAGATAACAGGACGATTCTAAACAGCTGAAAGTTAACAGGCAATACATGAGCAAAAGGACCGAAAAAACAATTGTTGATATTGCAGCGGAATTGAACCTGTCTGTATCTACGGTTTCAAGAGCACTGAATAACAATCCTAATATTAGTGACCGCACCAAAGAGAAGGTGAGGAAGATGGCCGGCAAATTAGGATACCGGCCCAACACGATGGCGGCGGGTTTACGCAATAGTAAAAGCAAAACCATTGGATTGATCGTACCAAAGATATCCATGTTTTTTCCGGCTACTATTATTACGGTGGTACAGAACAAATTGCAGGAATACGGATATCACCTGATTATCTGTCAGTCTAATGATTCCTATGAGCAGGAAGTGGCACTGGTCAATACCTTGTACGCTGCCAGGGTAGATGGCCTGGCTGTTGCTACTACTTTATATACTACGACCTTTGATCATTTTGATGTATTCAGGGATAATAATATTCCCCTGGTATTTTTTGACCGCGTGCCTAAGCACTATCAGGCCAGGGTAGTGAAGGGAGATGATTATCTGGGCGGATATACCGTTACGGAACATATGATCGCAATGGGATGTAAAGATATCGCACATATTTCCGGACCGGTTACCTGTAACCTTTATATTGACCGGATGGCAGGATATAAAGCAGCATTAAAAAAACATAAGCTTCCCTTTCATAAGTCACGTGTTTTTTTTCAGGAGCTTACCCGTGAAAATGCGCTGCAGTCTTGTGAAAAAATATTTGCAGCACCACCTTATCCTGATGGCATTTTTGCAGCAAATGATACCACTGCTATTGCCATCATGGAGTATTGCCGTAAGATACGTTTAAAGGTACCGGAGGACCTGAAAATAGTGGGTTACTCTAATGATCCCAGGACAGAAATTATTACCCCGCCTATTACGTCTGTAAACCAGTTTCCGGAAATGATGGGCGAAAGTGTAGTGGCGGCATTGATGACGTTGATCCAATCACCAGCACCGGCTGCCGGAAGTTATGCGGAGGAGATTATTCCTATTCAGCTGATCGTAAGAGCGTCCTCTGTGGGCAAAACTACAAAAGGCAGTAAACAGTAGTAACCTGATGGCATTTTCACTCTTTTAATTTTAACATCAACAGGATTATCACGTATGAAAAAACTACAATTGACCTGGACCGTTTTGTTGTTGCTGACACTCCTGTCAGGGACCCATGCACAGTCTGTTTTGAGTAAGGCGGAAATGATAAAACTGGCAGACAGGACACTGGATTTTGCTGCCCGGCAGTATAAACATATGGCTGCTGCGGTACCTGATAGTCTCTTGCCCAGAAGTACCAATAAAGATGGGAGCTTAATGACTTCCACCTCCAGCTGGTGGACCTGTGGTTTTTATCCAGGCACTTTATGGTACCTGTATGAGTATACCAAGGATGATGCACTAAAACAGGAAGCGGTAAAACGTATGGCACTGGTAGAGAATAACAAATACAATACACGCACCCATGACCTGGGGTTTATGATGTATTGCCCTTTTGGAAATGCGTATCGTATTACCGGGGATACTACCTATAAAACCATATTGCTGAGAAGCGCGGCTTCCTTATCTACGCGGTTTAATCCGGCAGTAGGCTGTATTAAATCATGGGATCATGGTACGTGGAAATTCCCGGTAATCATTGATAATATGATGAACCTGGAATTACTGACCTGGGCTTCGCGGGAAAGTGGAGATCCTTCCTTTACTAAAATTGCCACCACACATGCAAGCACTACCATGAAGCATCATTTTCGTAAAGACTACAGTTCCTGGCATGTGGTAGATTACAATCCGGCCACTGGAGCCGTAGTGGAAAAGAAAACGCACCAGGGATTTGCGGATAGCTCTGCATGGGCCAGAGGGCAGGCATGGGGCCTGTATGGCTATGTGATGATGTACAGGGAAACAAAACAAAAGATTTACCTGGACCAGGCCCGGCATATTGCTGATTTTATGCTCAACCATCCTAATATGCCAGCAGATCTTATTCCATATTGGGACTTTAATGCTGCTGGCATTCCCAATGTTCCGAGAGATGTTTCAGCGGGTGCAGTAACCGCAGCTGCGCTATTGGAATTAAGTCTGTATACAGGCAGGAAAGAAGCAAAGCGTTATTGGGGCGCCGCAGAGAAAATGATTGTTAGCCTGGCAAGTCCCGCCTACCTGGCAAAGGAAGGCGGGAATAATAATTTTATACTCATGCATAGTGTAGGATCCCTGCCACATAATTCTGAAGTGGATGTACCGCTTACCTATGCCGATTATTACTTTGTAGAAGCATTGCTGCGCTATAAAGCCTGGGTAAAGTAAATGCTGGATTAGGGCATGGGTTACTTCAGTAATGGTGCTAAATAAGCTGCCAGCTTTTGATAGCCTGCATCATTAGGATGAAGCCCGTCTGAAAAGAGGCGGGTATCTATCTTCCCATTGGGCAAAGTGAACACTTTACCAGGTTGAATATAGGTAACCCCAAGCGGCCTGGCCAGCATCGCAATGGCTTTGTTAATATTTGTTATCCTTGTTTCCATCCCCGTCCGTGGTAATAACCCTGAAAGCAGGATTTTGGCTTTGGGTTGTCTTTGCTGTATACCGGTTACCAATAAACGCAAACCGGCAATGATTTCTTTATCTGTGTTATGCGCCAGGTTGTTGGTGCCAATCAGCATTACTACATGGGAGGCATCAAAGCCATCCAGCTCATCATGGTAAATCCTCCACAGCACATTTTCAATCCGGTCATTTCCAAAGCCAAAGTTTCTGACACCTAATGGTGCCAGCATTTTTTGCCAGGAATCTTCGCTGCGGGCAATAGGCGCTTTAGGTTCCCCTCCCCAATAGTGGGTAATGGAATTGCCAAGGAAAACTACCTTGGGGGCACTTTGTTTATTGGCGGTCAATAATTCATTATGCCGGCTCTCCCAGTCATAGGTACCTGCATCCCGGTTCTGCCTGCAGGGTTGTGTAGTACTGAAGGAAGTGTCTATTGTTTCGTGTAATATTTTGCGGATAGCTTTTTCATAAGCAATAGCATATCTCTCCATACCTATATCATTGGGATGTACCCCATCTACCGTTCCTTCCCTGCCAATATTCATTTCTGCAGCTGGCAGCAGGTACAGATTAGAGATATTCATGGCTTTCAGGGCAGTATAGGCTTCCCGTAATGCCTTATTGGCATTGCTAAAGATTTCCTCCATAGCCGTATTCAGGGAGTGGATACTCTCTCCGCTGTGGTCTGCCAGTAAAATAGGTACTGCAGGTCTTTTTTTACGTAATGTTTGTACAGTTTTGATGACCCTTTCTTTTACATCTGCGGCTGCGAGGTTGGGCAGACAGTCGAGTACATATATTTTAGCATCTATTTCTGTCAGCAGGTCGGCTACAGGAGGATCTAATTTACCGTTTCCTGAAAATCCCAGGTTGATCACTTCCCGGTCCATCATTCTTTCGAGGAAGGCAGTCCATGCCAATCCCGGGCGGGAAGCACATCCACCCTGTGCAATAGAAGTACCGTAGATAACGATGGGCTTTTCTTTCCGTGCGGGTATGGGCTTGAATGTGGCATTGTCAGGCACGCCGATTTCCATCCAGCTTACATTGTTATAGAGTGGGAGATACAAGCGGTATTCTCTTGTATCGGTACCCAGGTTAATAAAGTTATAGGTAATAGTATCCTTGAAGGAATAACCTCCGGCGGTCCATTCCCATCCGCCATGTTTGTTAATGGCGTAAAGATCCACCCCACTTACACCGGTAGAGGGCATATGTGGCATGGCAAGATCTCCTTTTACAGTATACCTTACTGTGATAGTGGGAGCATTGGCACTGAATCTGATCGCCAGGCCAGCCGCCTGGTGGGATAAATACCATACATGTGAAGTCACCTCTTTTTCTGCACGGGCAGGCAGCCGGTCATAGGGCTGTGTTACCTCTGCAGGCCATGCCTGTCCGGATATTACGGGAAAAGCATTCGTGGCAGGATTCCACCATTTAGTAGTTTGTGCAACAGCTGGCAGACCATATACCATGGTCAACAGCAATAGGAGAAAGATGTTTGTCTTACGTTTCATAACTTGTCCGGCTACATATTTAATACGTGGGTAATCCCATAAAAATATCATTTCCGGAACGATTATTTACTGTTTTTATTTGAATGGGAAAATGTCCACTGCAGCTTTAATGATATTCTCACACCGGTTTTATAGGGCTGCCGGTCCAATCTGTATTGGATTGCAGGTTTTCTCCTTTCATCACAAGGGATAGGGGAGCAAGCTTTACATCATTGCCTGTTTCGCTATCATAAAGGATAATGGTACGTGCACCGATGCTGCTGCGTGCACCTATTTTAATGGGTCCTACCTTCATAACACGATCTTCAAACAAATGGGTCTGGGGACCACTATCATCATTTAATGCGGTATCGTCTCCGATAGTGACCATGTCAAATTCTGTGATATCCGTAGTATTCATCCACACTCTTTTACCGATTTTGGTACCCAGCAGGCGTAGCAGCAGTGGCAGCCAGGGTGTGCCTTTCAGGTATTCCAGTAAAAAAGGTACGGAGAGTGCTTCATAAGTAGAGGTCGTACCTTCGCTACGCCATACTTTCCACGTCCACATAGGACTTTGCATAGCCTTATATGCACCGTTCAGCACCCATTTTAAAACAAGGGTAAACAGAAATGCAGGTATGCCCAGGAAGCCCAGGTAATAAAACGGGAATTTCAGGATGATTTCCCACAAAGGTTTATCGGTAACAAGGTCGTGAGTGTAGGCGATAAAAAAGATACTGCAACAGATGATGACTGTTTCAGGAATAAGAATGCGGATAAACTCAACCAGTGCCCGTGCCAGCCGCCTGCGGGAAGAAGGCGTAGTGGTGAGTGAGGGTGAAAAAAATCGGCTTCCCTGTCTGCGTGGTAGTGCAATGGCAGGAGAACCAAACCAATCGCGTGAGTTATCCGATGCCAACTGTGCCGGAGAAGGAGGAGTAGATAAAACTCCTACCAGCATATGGTCCGGCAATTGATAGCCTTGCGGGATTAAGGCACTGTTGCCTACAAAACTGTGGTCCTGGATAACTGTTCTTTCGAGCCGTAACTGTTGGCCTCTTACATCAGATTCTCCCAGTGTTACAGCATCTGCAACAAAAGCGCCATCACCTATTTCCAGTAAGGGGTGGGTAACACTGCTGGCAGTAGATACTTCTGTATTCTTACCTACTTTAGCCCCCAGGGCACGGAACAGATATCCAACAAATACGGTAGCATAAATGGGATGCAATACAATCAGGGAAAGTGACATCAGCTGATCTGCAAACCACTTGCGTAAATAAAATACACTGTATACCGGATAGCTCCCTGGTTTTACCGGCTTTTGCAACCAGCGGGTAAGCAATATTGTCTGTAAGCTGAACATGATGATATAGCTCAGTGCCAGTGAAGGTGTAATCACCACATAGTTAAAGTTATAATCTGGCGCCGCATCATCCAGTTGGTTAAGAATAATAATAGTGGGCAGGAGCGGCAGCAATATCGTAAAAGGAAATACCAGCAGGAACAGGGAGAACAGGAAGCCATACCACTTTCTCCTGCGGGCAGATACAGCCAGAGGCTGTGGAAAATCTGCGATCGTTTTTTTAGCGAGCAGCTGTGCAGGGCTGCCTTGCCATACTTCACAGGTACCAATTGTTTTTTCAGGTGGCAAATAGCTGAGATCCTGTAGTTCTCCCCATGCCGCTATGGTAGTATTGCCGGCAATGACAGCACTGCTTCCGATATATGCATGATCATGTAGGTGTATATGCCGGAGTTTTAATAAACCGTCTTCCACTATGGCATTATTCAACACCACCTGCGAGCTGATACTTACATCACTACCTATCGTTATTAGATCTTCTGCGCCGATGGTAATGGCGCTTAACTGTGCATCTGCAGCTACTTTAACACCCAGCATCCGGAGAAAAACCGGATATAGCGGTGTGCCATTCAGGAACTGTGCCGGCATCAGCCGCTGCATCGTTTTTACGAACCACCAACGGAAATAGTAGGTCCCCCATAATGGATAATCACCCGCTTTCATTTTGCCTATTACTAACCATTTAATGATAATGATCAGCGCGGTAAAAAAGGGAGGTAGCAGACAAAACATACCAAGGGCAGTAAGGATAGCATACCCCAGGTTAGAAGTAGCCTGCTGTACATAATAATAGCTCAGATAGGGCAGGAATATTTGTGTGGCAAAGAGACCATAAACCAGCAATAAGCTAATGCTTTGGGCAATCCAGCAAAAGGTATGACGCCACCAGGGCACTTTCCGGAAGGGAGTTTGCTTATGTGGAGCATCCTGTGGCCGGGCTTCCCAGGTGTTCACCAATTGCTGTAATGGCCGGTGTATATAAACATCTTTCAGCGAAGCATTCGGTATCCCTGCATCATGTCGCAGGCCGGATACAAAGGCAGCTGCCAGCAGAGAGTGCCCACCCAGATCATTAAAAAAATCCTGTTCCAGGTGAATGTCACGATCAGGAAATATATCTTTCAGTACAGCTATCACTCTTTCTGCCAGCGGTGCATGCTGGTCAATTACTTTTTTATTGGTAGTAACAGCAAAAGCGGGAGGTAACGGTAATGCTTTTCTATTGATCTTACCGCTGGGCAAACGTGGCATTTCCGGTAATGCCATGATTACCCCGGGTACCATATAAGCAGGAAGCACTTTGGCAAGGGCATTACGAAGTAAGGATGCCTCAAATGTGCCGGGGTTGTCAGGCACCACATAACCTACCAGCTGATCCTGGTTATTACTGTCCTTTTTTACTGCCACCGCTGCTGCAGCAATACCAGCTATATCATGAAGTCTGGTTTCTATTTCTCCCAGCTCGATCCGGTAACCCCGTAGTTTAATCTGATCATCCAGCCTGCCCTGAAAATCTATACTTCCATCAGCCTGGATGATAGCTGCATCGCCGGTTCTGTATACCGTGTTTCCGGGTAATGCAGCTAATGCAGCAGGTTTTTGTACAAACTTTTCCCGGCTTAGTGCCGGATTATCTATATAGCCTGCACCTACTCCCGGACCGGTGATAACGAGTTCTCCCCGTTCTCCAATGGGCAGTGGGGCCAGCTTTTCATCTACTACAGCCATATTGTAATTCGGCAACGGGTGGCCTATAGTGATTTGGTCGCCTGGTTTTAATCTGGCAAATGAAGCGCTTACCGTAGTTTCCGTGGGGCCGTAACTGTTATAAAATTCCCTTGGCGGAATAGCCCACCTGGATAATACCTGCTGTGTACAGGCTTCTCCACCGGCATTGATGAGCCGCAGGGAGGGGATATTATCTTCCATTACCGCCAGCAGGCTGGGTACAGCATGTAGTACAGTTATTTTTTCCTGGCGGAGTACATCACTGAGTTCATCAATTGATTTGGCAGTGGTGGCATCTGCTATCCATAAAGTGGCGCCTGTGAAATAGCTAAGCCAGGTTTCTTCACACCACATATCAAATGATACTGAAAAGCCCTGGTATACTTTGTCTGTTGGAAGGATATTTAATACTGTTTGTTCAGCCCTTACCAGGTGGCATATTTGCCGGTGACTGATAGGAATGCCTTTAGGTTTGCCCGTACTGCCGGAAGTATATAATACATAAGCCTGGTCATCCGGTTGAGGACCTGTAAGTACAACTGTTGCAATTTCCGGCGAAATAATAGGAGGAACCTGTAGTATCAATCCTGCAACGGGCAGGGGTACTTCACTAAAGCAGGCGGCAGCTTTAACTTCTGTAAGCACGGTAGCAACACGTTCTGCCGGCATTTCCCTGTCCATTGGAACATAGGCTGCTCCTGCTTTGATAATACCCAGAATAGCAGCATGCAATGCCATTCCTCTGGGCCACCATATGCCCACGGTATCACCGCGCTTAATCCCATTTGCCGCCAGACTGGTAGCAATGGCATTACTCCATTGGTCCAGCGCAGCATAAGTAAGGGTTTGTTCCTGAAAGATCAAAGCAGTATGCCCGGCATACTTTAGCGCGGTAGTGTGAAATAGGTCTGCCAGTGTTTCCTGATGAAGCAGGTCAGGTCTGTTGGGGCCTGTAACAGTGCTGTTCGCATTCATAAGTGCGTGACGTAAAGTATTTGAAGCAAAGATACTTTGAATGGCAACAACAGCGGCTTATAATCTCCTTAAAATTATAGGGATTACGGGGAAGGAGTGGCGAGGGGAAACTGAAGAAAGCCGGGAAACAGGCCGCTGTTGATATCAGGTGTTTAAGGCAGACGTATCAGCTGCTACGTGGGTAGATACAGGTGGTAAGAACTTTTTGGTAAGTATCTGGTAAATAATGATCAGCCAGATAAGCAGGCATGGAAATGCTTTCAGGGCGTATGGTACCGCTATGTGGTGCCTTACCCACGGTGTAAATACATCTGAGTGGGAAAAGCTGCAAACTATCAGGGCAAATATGAACAGGGCATTATTCCATTTGGTGGCTGGCTGGATCATATACCAGATACAGATAGCGGGGAAAGCAATAATATAAGTTGGAGACTCCGAGCTGGTACTGAATAGTACAGGAAATAATAAGGTAGAGCAGAGCAGCAGCAAACGGAATTTGCTGTTGTGCCGCCAGTGCAGCATCAGGTATTGGGAAAGGAACAGTAGTATGGCAGGTATAATTACCACCAGGTTGTTCAGGTGTTGCAGCTTAAATACACGCCTGATAAAGCCTAATGCGGATATATCCTGCAACAATACACCCTGCTCAAAGTGCACATTCTTTTCGTTTTTAAAGCTAAGGGCTTCCATCCATTCCTTATAGCTATGGATGATATAGGTTGGAGAAGAAAGGAGCATAGGTAATAAAAACAGGACGAGGCCCCAAAGCAGCAGACTACCTATAAAACGCCAGCGGTTATCACTGAAGAAGAAAAATGCCAGTCCCACAATACCATATATTTTAGTGAGGGTACCCAAAACAATAAAGAAAGCTGCCCAGCAATTCCTGCCTTTTAGAATGAGTGCAAAGCTGAGGATAATACAAGCGGCAATGGCCTGGTTAAACTGGAGGTAGCTGCTGGCGCCCAGCAGCTCATTACTTGAAAATAGTAAGATCAGGTTCTGTTGTATACGGGTAAGAGGTAATTGACGGATAGCAACAAACAGAAAGGCAGCATTGGCGATTACCCATAGCATCGCCCCTGCTTTGTCCGGCAGCCAGGCGAAAGGGGCAATGATAAAGCTGAATATTGGGCCATAAAGATTTACATCCTGATACTCCGCAGGATAGGAGATGTATAGTGGCTTTTGCTCACATACATGCAAAAACACATGCTTGAATACAAGATAATTATTGATATTTCCGTCCAGGATCTCTTTAGCAGTTCCCAGTATTGACAAACCAAACCATAATAACAGGACCAACCACTCTTTTTCGCCCAGGGAGGCGAGGGTAATACGTTTTTTCAACATGGCGCTCATTTCGGTACTTGATGTCATTGTTGCCAATGATATTCGAAAATAACGCGATAATTGCATTATCCCTCTATTCCGGCTGCAGAAAATAACCACCTTTTTATACTACTAATATGGGAAAGCCGATGAAAGATGATGCATTTATCAGGATTTTTTGTAGATTCCTTTATAAATAAGGAAGCTTTTATCTACTATCTAAAATCCATGGAAATGAAAACAAGAAGAAGTCTGATGCTCATAGGAGCATTATTGGTTTCGGTGATGCTGTGTTCCCTCTCGTTACCTCCTCAGGAGCAGGACCGGCCCAAAAACCTGAAAGTACTACCAAAAGACATTAGTCACGAAGAACTGGAAGCAGTGATGAAAGGATTTAAAAATGCCCTGGGGGTGAAGTGTGGCTTTTGTCATTCCCCGCAAAAGGATGATCCGAAGAAACTGGATTTTGCCAGTGATGACAATGAGCACAAAGCTACTGCCAGAGAAATGATGAAAATGACTAAACGCATTAACAAGAAGTTTTTCAATGGCCGGCCAGCTATGTCAGTTACCTGTTATACCTGCCACAATGGGAATAAAGAACCTAAAACCCAACCGGAGGAAATGCCGGCTAAATAATAGTAGTGTTGAAGAAGGTGGCGCCTGGCCATCTTGTTGAAAAGATAATGCCCCGGTATGGCTATGTTCCATCATGTTGAAGGAAACAGGCATACCGGGGTATTTGCTATCAGGACATTTTTACGTATATTTAATTGTTAACATCCCAATGCGCTGAAGCGGTCTTAAGACTATATCGAACGTTTATTGTATAGTATTTAATTTCTTTTAACCCCAAAAAAAGAACAAAATGATTTTTATTTCTGCAGGTCATCATCTGAAAGATCCTGGTGCTGTTGCCAACGGTGTACAGGAAAATTTACTGACCATCGACTTACGTAACCTGGTTACCCAATCCCTGACCAAGCTTGGTGCCAAGTACATTATTGATAAAGACACTGAAACTTTGGCGCAATACCTGGGCAGGATAAAATCCGGTACAGGCAGTGTTATCTGTGAGCTGCATTTTAATGCCGGCAGCAGTAAGGCAGAAGGGATGGAAGTACTTATTCCTGAACGGAACACGGAAGAAGAACGCTCATTGGGAGCTGCTATCTGCGATGCAGGACATGCCACAATGGGGCTGCGTTACCGGGGTGTTTTTGATGAAACCAAAAGCCACCGCAAACGGTTGGGCCTGATGCGGAAAGAAGGGATCAATGTATTGGTAGAGGTTTGTTTTATTACGAACAAGTCTGATCTCGAAAAATATGAAGGTGGGAAAACACAGTTTGCTCAGAAACTTGCAGAGCTGCTGAAAAAGTATGACGATATGAAACAGTAATAATAAGCAGCGGGGCTGTTTTAAAACCATGGTTTTAAAACAGCCCCGCTGTAACAAATCTATCCTTTATTTTATTTCCTTCAGCATTTCTTTCACGGCTGTTTCCAGCTGGGCGTCTTTCCCTTCGAGAAAATCTTCATAACGAAGTGGCACACGGATATCCGGCTCTAGCTGCAGGTTTTCTGTAGGGCGGCCTTCTTTACCTATAGTAGCTACCATGGGTATGCCAAATACAAGGGTGGGGTCAATCTGTCTTTCCCACCATACAGCGGTACCTGTTCCGGGAACAGGCATACCAATTAGTTTGCCCATATTTCCCTGCTTGTAGATATAGGGGAAGATGAATGCATCACTATAATTGCCTTCACTCATCAGTACACAGCTGGGACGCTGCCACTGACCCTGAGGTTCTCCTCCCTTCAGCATTTCTCCTTGTGGTGCAAACTCGAGGTATTTTTTACCACTCAGGAAATTGTAGAGATCATCATGCAGCCATCCGCCACCGTTAAAACGGGTATCT
The DNA here is from genome assembly GCF_040567655.1 of Chitinophaga sp. H8. Classification (NCBI taxonomy): domain Bacteria; kingdom Pseudomonadati; phylum Bacteroidota; class Chitinophagia; order Chitinophagales; family Chitinophagaceae; genus Chitinophaga; species Chitinophaga defluvii. The sequence goes on from NZ_JBEXAC010000003.1 coordinate 390,147, forward strand.
ACAATCAGTGCCTGTTTATCCCTGTTTTTACCCATTACCTCACCGTATACAGACCGGAAGCTGGCATCATTCATTCCCTGCACATGCACATAGCCTACTTTGCCATTACTGAGCTTGTCTACCATTTTGCGCATATTATTCACCCAGCGTTTGTACATCAGGGTATTTTCTTCTTCGTTACTGATTGGCTTTACCGTTTCGTCCCAACGGGTTTTATTATCCGCATCGTAAATACTTACCAGTATATTGTCTCCACTTTTACGGTTCAGCAGGGTAGCCCAGTCAGCTTGTGCAGTAACGGGGATACCATCTATTTTTTCGATGATATGCCCTTTCTTTAGTTTGCTGCCTGCTTTGTCAAATGGGCCTCCAGCGATTACTTCGTCTACTTTCAGACCATCTTTTAGTGAGGTTTCGTCAAACAGTAAGCCAATGGAAGCTGTGTTATCACCATCCATGCGCTGTGGCATATAGCGACCACCGGTATGGGAACCATTTAGTTCCCCCAACAGCTCGCTCAACAGTTCCTGGAAATCATAATTGTTGCTGATATGTGGCAGAAACCGGGCATAGTTATCCCGGTACATTTTCCAGTCCATATGCCGGAGCGTAGGATCATAAAACTTTTCTTTTACCTGTTTCCAGGCATGATCCAGGATATAGGCACGTTCTGCCTCCTGGTTGAGGACCAGTTCAGTTCTGATACTTATCGGTGTAATTTTGCCGGAAGCGGCATCTACTTTTACTACACTGCCCCGGTTGCTTACAAACAGGCTGTTACCATCTTTGCTGAGTACAATACTGCCGGGTGTACCCCCCAGTTTGGCTAATATCTTTGTATCGCCTGTTCGGGGCTCTGTTACCCACAGATCATATCCTTTTTCGAAGGAGGCCATGTAAAATAATTTGCTGCCATCCTTGTTTAAAACGTAATCACTGATGGAGGCACTGTTGATGGTCAGGCGTACCTGGCGGTCGTCCAGGTTATTAAAATCGGGGCGGAAGTTTTTCTTGTTGTCAGCAGTATCCTTGTCGGTTTTGGTACTATCTTTTCCGGATGTTTTGCGGGCATTTTCTTCCTTTTCCTTCAGCAGGTTAAACTCATCTTTTGATAGTTTGTATTTATCAAAAGTTTCCTGATCAAAAAATACGGCATAGACATCCACCTCCCGGCTGCCTTGTCTGGCCAGTGATTTTCGTCCGTCTCTGCTGGTAAGCCAGGTCAGCATTTTTCCATCTGCCGCCCATTTACTGTTGCCCTCTCCAAAGCCGCTATTGACCGGATATACCGGGCTTCCTTTACCATCAGCGGGAATGAGTGCTGCATTTTCCATGAAAAAGTATCCTTGCTGGTCATCCGCTACTATCCATTTACCATCAGGGCTCCAGGCAAAGCTCCAGTCGCCGTCGGAATAAGAGTGGTTATGTCCTTTGGGTAATAATGTCCGGCTTTTGCCGGAGGCAATGTTATGTACTTTCAGCACATTCCGGTCTTCCACATAGGCTATTTCTTTGCCATCCGGTGAAAACAGGGGTTGGAACTCTTCTGCAGGCGTGGCTATTACTGCCTCTTCTTTCAGGAGGGTAGCAGCAAAAAAGTAAGGTTCTTCTTTTCGTACAATGGTGCTTTGGTAAATGTCCCAGTTACCATTTCTTTCAGCAGCATATACCAGGCGTTTACCATCGGGCGACCACTGTATCATCCTTTCCTGTTGGGGAGTATTGGTAATCCGTTTGGTCATATTGCCTTCCACACTGGTTACAAATAATTCCCCACGGGCAATAAATGCCATTTCCTTCCCATTGGGACTCATCGCAAATTCCGTGATGTTGCCACTTACCGGAAGAGGTTTTTCAGTAGCATTACGGCCATCATTGAAGATACTTACCTGAATGTTTTTAGGCTTTCCTCCCGGTTGGAGCGTATATATTTCTCCGTTATAGGTGAAGCAGAGTGTATTGTTAGTACTTCTGGAGAGATGGCGGACAGGGTGTTTGTCGAAATGGGTGAGCTGTTCCATTTTTCCTTTATCCGCCAGAGATGTTTTGAACAGGTTTTGGGAGATCCCTCCTTTTTCACTCAGGTAATAAACCTCATCCCCGTTACCGAATAATGGTTCGCGGTCTTCACCAGCATATTCAGATACCTGCTGATAGCTGCCTTTATGGATATCATAAACCCAGATATCCCGGGTAACCGATGATACATGATGTTTGCGCCAGGGATCTTCATAACCTTTGCGGTCCTGGAATATAAGACGATCACCTTTGCTGTCATAGCGTGCATATTCTGCCCCAGCCGCACTTAACAGGGAGGAACGTCCGCCGGTTACAGGTACGGTGTACAGATTATTGAACAGGCGGGAGCTGAACCGTATGCTGGAAGCAGGTGCATTCCGCGCACTACCAAACAATACCTGTTTGTTGTCCGGGGTAAAATCATAAGGAAAATCGGCAGCACTGTTGCTCGTAAGCCTAACCGGCGCACCTCCGGTTGCTGGCATTACAAATACATCAAAGTTGCCATAACGATCACTGGCAAATGCAATGTATTTACCATCATGGCTCCAGACAGGCATCATATCATGTGCCTCATGAATAGTAACTGGTACTGCTACACCTCCGTTGGCATCTACACGGTAGATGTCGCCTTTGTAGCCAAAAGCAATCGTTTTCCCATCGGGAGAAATAGCGGGATACCTTAACCATAAGGCATTGTCCTGGGCATGGACGGCCATAGCCATTAGCCAGGCTGTGCAGGTAAAAAATAATCTTTTCATAAGCGGTTAGCAATGTTGTGTTTCAGTGGGCAACAGGTTGATATTGCCTTTACTATAAAAATATACAATGACGCAAAATAAATAAAATGCAGCACTGTATCATTTTTATAATGACAAGTGGTGCTTTTAAAGGTAGTAATGGTTGAGCTGTAAACGTAGTTTTTTGTTGCTGATGATTGGTAACCAACAGGATAAGAGGGTAAAATACCTACTAGTAGGTATTGGCCACTGCGGGGTTATTGCATAGTTTTCCGCTCGATTTCAAATCAGTCAATGCATGAGAAAAATTTTAGTTGTTTTATTAACCTTGCTATCTGTGGCAGCGTGTAAGAAAGGAACTGAAAAAGATAACACTACCGGACCTATTACCAAACCACCTGTAAGCGTGGCCGTTAAAAACAGTAAGGGGCAACCAGGGCAGCTATTTGTGTACAACACTACTCATATTATTAATAAAGACACCGTACATGCCAAAATCGGTGGTACGGATATGGTGCTGTATAAAACCGGGGATAATGAGCTTACTGCTATTATACCGGCTGTAGCGGCAGGAACCTATAATATTGCCTTTAAAGTAGGGGAGCAACCATATACAGCCAGCGCTACCGTTGATGCCTATGTGGCTATAAAGAATCCGGATGAAGTAGCTACAAAACTGGTTACGAATATCAATGTGTACCTGAATAAATTTGAAGAGATAAACGCAGATACGATGAGTCTGAAAATTGGTATGGCAGAAATGAATTACCTGAAAGCGTATAAGAAAGCATTTACAGAACAATGGGCCAAACTAACCACTACAGAGAAGCAGGAGGTAGTCTATTACCTGCGGGAAATAATACCTGATCCGGCATTGTTTACCACTTTGGAGGCAAACAATGATAATGGGAACAGGACAACTGCCACATCTGTTTCTATCGAAGAAGTGGGATTTAATATACTTAAGGTGTTTGTTGTTGCTATTGCAGGTGCAGAGTTGGTAGGAGAATATGGTTATAAAGTAGCTAATGCAGTTCGTAAATTGAGCCCTGCAAAGGGAACTGCGCTGGCTATTGGTACAGGTTTATGTGTAGGAGCAGGAATGATCTATATTCATGAAAAGTACAAGGATAATGTGAAGTACCAATTTATCCTTGAAAAAGTAAATAAGCTGATAAGCTTGCTGAACCCCTTTGATAAAAAAGCGCTGACTGCACGGACAACGGCAGTTGCAGACCAGCTGGTGTTTCAGCATAAAGTAGCACTCAATATCCAGTTAATGGGTGATTATCGCAGTGTGCAGGCCAGTGATATAAACAGTTCCAATGCCACACTAAAAAGTTATATAGGTATTGACGCTACATTGGAGAAGATCTGGACAGGGATTAAGTCAATGACAGATGGATTACTTGCTATTTTGTCTATCGATTCTCCATTGCCCGCCTATGAAAAATGTATTCTGCCCACAGCGAAGATATCGGAAAAAGCGATTACGCCTGGTTTGCTTAGTATCAAAAATGTATCCGATGCAACAGTGAAGCTGACTGCAACTACAGAAGGTGGATGGCAGATCACGGCTGAATCTACCAATGGACTTAGCGGAGAGAAGGAGTTTACTTTTGATGCCGTATATACTTTCAATGAGCTGAACATCACTAAAACCCAAAATGCGGCTGGCAAGCTCACTACAGCCAACCCTATTCTGGGGTGGTATGTAGGTAGTTATCACCTGCATGGTACGTTGGCAAACGGATTTCCCAATCCGACGGCAGAGCGGAGTGTACCGGTTTATGCATATTTCTACACGGCAGATGAAGCTACAGCAAAATGCATTGTGTATATCAAGAAGAGCTTGCCCAGGCAAAGTGGTGTTTTTGATAAAGTGACGGTGTCTTTGTCGGGTAGTTCCAAACATGAAATCTATTCGCCGGGATGGGGTAAATACTATGGTGTAGGAAAACAGGTATCCTATTATTTGCCTACTGCTGTTGTGACGCCACGTGAAAGCCTGACTTCCCGTCCTGAGGATTATGCCGTTTTGTTCTATATGTGGGATAACCGTACAGACTACTATTATTACACTTCCTGGGATGCAAAATATACCGGGTTAACAGCACCAGCTGCATTAACAGCAGACGAACTACAAACGATCAATGATTTTATACTAAGCAGCAGCCGAGAAGAGGTGTTGAATTGATATCTATCCCTAGCCTGAAACTAAAAGCCGCATAGATCTCCGGATTTAATGCGGCTTTTGCATTTATGCTGATGGTAACTCTTAGCCAGCAAACAGCACGTTATGCAGGAGATTTAAATATGTCTATTTTGTAATGTTCAATTGAGTGATTTATAATAAAGCGTAAGGGACCTGATTGTAAACCCAATACAGGATTTATTAACTAAAGGTGTAAACCTATACCAGGACTAGACCAATTACTGCCATGGGCCTACGTTTGCATAGAGATATCCCGTATATATCCCGTATATGTCCCGTATATATCCCGTATATATCCCGACAATATAACTGGTCGGGATATATACGGGATATCTATGGGTTATCTCTGGTTTATCCCCGGTTTATAGAAGAAGAGCAATTGAGTGGTTCTCTTGCTTGCAATGGAGCAAAACAGAATATAACTAACAGTATTATTTTGCTGCGATCTGTTACTGCAAGGGCAGGAGCTAGATTCGCAGGGCGGATGGCGAAAGATCGTATCGACAGGAGGAAGGTAGCATAAAGACGGCCGGATGTCCTCTATGGACACCGGTCATCATTGTTGGGCCGGATTTGGTGAAAAATAAAGCTATATTGCGTATAGGGTTTATTAATAAGCAAGACATGTATTTTACCAGCCTACCAGACCATAGCAGGCCGGGCTTTGATGAAACATTGCATTTCAGCAAATTCAGGAAACATAACATCATCTTTAATGCCCTCAGCGCCCGGAGCCATTGTGATAACCATGTGGGGTGTCTTTCCTTTAAAACGGTATTAAGCGGAGAAGAATGGTATGGTATCAACCATCACCGGATTGCAGTCAGACCAGGCAGTTTCCTCATCTTAAACGATGATCAGGCTTATTCCTGTAATATTGATCACAGCGAAAAAATAGGTACCCTGTCTGTTTTTTTCAAAAAGGAGTTTGCTTCCGCTATATTCCGGGATGCTCTTTATAGTGAAGCGATGCTGTTGGATGAACCACTCAATAACGGCGAAAAGACCCTGGAATTTTTTCAGACACTTCATAGTATCACTCCAGTATTACAACAGCAACTGTCTAACCTTATTACCACACTGGATAATGAAGGATATAACAGTTCGGTTGTAGATGAACGCCTTGTCTTTTTTTTACATGAGCTGATACGGATACATAGATCAGCTTCCAGGAGTGTCCGGAAGGTGGATGCACTTAAATCAAGTACAAGGACAGAAATATACAGGCGGCTATGTGTGGCTAAAGATATTCTGCAATCTTCCTATATGGATCATCCGGATCTGAACATGCTCAGTCATATAGCTTGTTTATCCGTTCCACAGCTGGTGCGGCAATTCAAAGCTGTTTTTCATACTACGCCCTATAAATATCTTATCCGGATCAGACTGGAACATGCAGCTAAACTATTGAAGCAAACAGATCAACCCGTGCATGAAATAACATGGCGCTGCGGGTTTGAAAATACCAGTGCATTTTGCCGCGCATTCAGAGCAGGGTTTGGTATGCAGCCAGTAACCTTCCGGAAAATACACAGATAAATCAGTTCATTTTGGCAGTAAGGAGGATCATTGCTCCTTGATAATCTTATCAAACATGGCGGGTGTAATATTGGATAAACCATGATGCCCTATGATACGATGGTAGGATAACTTATGTTTTTTCAAAAAATGGTAAAATTCCTTTGATACCTGGATGGCAGGGGTAATGGTGCCATCTTCCGGCACGGACAGCAAATCCCCCTCATAAATGATAGATTTCCGGGGGAAATAAATAAAGGATAAGCCAAGCGCATGGCTGTTGGGTATTTCAAAGATATCCACCGGAAGATGGCTATCACCGATTCTTTTATGTCCATTGAAGAACAGGAACGATGGCGTGGCGCCGGCTAACATTTTTCGCAGTGGTGTTTCCATAGATGGGGTACAGATGATAGTGGCGCCCTCTTCAATGAGCTTCCGGATACCCGCAATATGATCGTTGTGGAAATGTGAAAGGTGCACATATTTAATAGGTTTCCCAGGCAGGGTTTTATGGATCAGGTTTATAATAGCGGTGGTGATATCTTCCGATACGGGTGCTTCCGCCAGTACAACATGATCTTGCATATTGATGAAAACAATATTCCTGTCGTCATCTACTTTCTCCACTAAATAAATATCCTTTTCTATTTCATTGGCTGTAAGTGGTTGGTGGATGATTGTTTCCGTTGTATATCCTGCCGGCACTTCAAACCGTGAAGGCAGGATACTTTCAACAACATCGAATGAAATCAGATGATCTGTAACAGTCAGTGTACTATCAATGACCTGTTTTACTTTGCCTGGAACCTGATATCCTTTAACCGTAGTGTAATCATCGAAGTACCAGGTACTGGTTTTCCCATTTTTGTTGTTGTTGTAACTGTGTAATATACCTGTTTGTTCATCCAGCCATAGTTGCTGGGACCCGGTATTTAAACTACGGGTAATAACCACTTCCCCGTTAAGATGTTTTAACTGGAGCGTATCACCGCTATCCAGCACTTCTTTTAAAATATAATAAGGGAAATAGGTAAGCAGGCTGTGGAAATTACCCTGATACTGTGCTTGCCCCAGTTTTATCAATGACTTTCCTGTTCTGGCCCCTATTACATCATACACATAGTAAGCCTGATCCCGCCCAATGCGGGCAAAATTGAAAACATAACCACCAGGATACTGGTTGATGGTATGGTGATAAAAACGACTGTTTGCCTTGTCAAAATCTACGTTTAATACCCCCTTCTCTGCCTTTGGCTGATCAAAGGCATAACTTTGCCAGGGATTCAGGGTATACCTGTTTGCCCGGTATTTAAAAGCAGGAATATCTTCCCAATGGCCATTGGCTGATATGGCTTTCCGAAGAAAATCTGCGGATTGCTGGGCTTTTGCAAAAGCAGGCAGCAGACATAAAATAAGCAGGTAATGTTTCATAGCTGCAATATTACACTGCTATAGAGCGCTGGTATGTGCAGAAATGATCAATTTAGGGAAGCAGGTTTGCTTTATGGTTGGGGAGGATATTAAGCAGGCATGGAGCTGCTGCTTTTTAATGGTTTGAAATGTTTAATGGCCGTGGCAAATTTAGGCCCATTATTGGCATATGCTGCCAGCGGAAAATACACGATTGTGTCATTGATTAAGACAAGCGCCAGGAAGCATTCCATGTTTCTCCGTTCATACCTGTTTACGATAAAGGTTCCTTTTATCTCTTCCCATAGAAATGAACTTTTGGGAAAAACTATTCCCGATGAATCTATCCGTACGGTAGTACGGCCCGATTTATCAAAGTAGGGTAAGAGCATCTTCACAAGCAGCAGCAGTAGCAACCCACCGGAAATGGCAGCTCCGGTGAAATTACGCTCTGCAAGCAGAGCGACTACCAATATTAATAATATAGGTATAAAAGCGATCTGCGTTATAGCCCCACCAAAGATGTTAAATCCGGAAGCCTTTTGCTCGAAGGTATTCTCCGGTGTATAACGGATCATAAAAGTGTGCATGGATTTATCATTGGTAGGGGTAATGCAGGTATTAAAATAGGCTGGAATGGTACTTCTTTCTTTCTCATATACAGCGAGATATCCGGGGAGAGCTTTGTTTTTTATATCGTAGACAACAGGCATAGGCTATATAGATTTAATAATGAGTAATGGCCGTAGCAAACTTAGTGCTGGTGTTCCAAATAACCTCATGAAAATATACATTGCTTCCATCATTTAAAGCAATACTTGAAGGGTTGACAACTAATAAACAATTAATTGAAAAAGTAAAATAAAGAGAAAGAATGCCGTTAAAGCAATGCGAATTTTTAATTCCTGTGGTTTATAGCAAAAAAAAGGGAATCAAAAGTGAAACTCAACTTTTAATTCCCTTTTGCGGACCGGACGGGACTCGAACCCGCGACCTCCGCCGTGACAGGGCGGCATTCTAACCAACTGAACTACCGATCCGTTTATCATACTTTCTGAAGGAAAGCCTAATAAAGTTAATTTATAAAAAGAACTTTTAAAAAATAAAACCTACTCTGAGAGCAGGCTTTACGGTGATCCTTGCGGACCGGACGGGACTCGAACCCGCGACCTCCGCCGTGACAGGGCGGCATTCTAACCAACTGAACTACCGATCCAATATTTAATCTTTTAAGCGTCAAGCCCTTATGGCTCTCCGTTTTGGGATTGCAAAGATAGCAACAAAGTTTTCAATTTCGCAAATCTTTTTTAGAAAAAATTTCTAGTCCTATCTTTACATCGTTCTTTAACCAATTTAATCTATTTATGCAATTCCTGGATTTCGAAAAACCCATTGCCGATTTATATGAGCAACTGGCTAAACTGAAGGAAAACGGAGAAAAGTCCGGCGTAGATGTTTCTGCTACCGTAAGTGAATATGAGCAAAAGATCGCGGATACACGGCAGGGGATCTATGATCACCTTACCAGTTGGCAGCGGGTACAACTGAGCCGGCATCCAGACAGGCCTTATACCCTGGCCTACATTGAGCGGATGTGCTCCAGCTTTATTGAGCTGCATGGCGACCGGAATGTGAAGGATGATAAAGCCATGGTAGGCGGATTTGCCGACCTGGACGGAGAAACCGTGATGTTCATTGGCCAGCAGAAAGGAGTAAATACCAAAATGCGTCAGATCCGGAACTTCGGGATGCCTAATCCGGAAGGATACCGTAAAGCGCTGCGGTTAATGAAGCTGGCGGAAAAGTTCAATAAGCCTATCGTTACCCTGATTGATACCCCAGGTGCTTATTGCGGCCTGGAGGCAGAAGAAAGGGGACAAGGGGAAGCAATTGCCCGCAACCTGTTTGAAATGGTGAAACTCCGGGTGCCTGTCATCTGTATCATCATTGGGGAAGGCGCTTCCGGCGGTGCACTTGGCATCGGTATCGGCGACAGAGTATTGATGCTTGAAAACAGCTGGTATACCGTTATCTCTCCTGAAAACTGCTCCACCATCCTCTGGCGCAGCTGGAATTTCAAAGAAAAGGCTGCTGATGAGCTGAAACTCACCTCCAACTACATGAGCCAGTTTGGCCTGGTAGACGGGATTATCAAAGAACCACTGGGCGGCGCTCATGTGAATCCTGATGAAATGGCCAGCATCCTGAAGGCGAAAATAAAAGAAACCCTGGCAGAGGTGAAGAAAATTGATCCTGATACCCGTATTGAACAAAGGATCGATAAGTTTTCCAGTATGGGCTTTTTTGAGGAACACTAAAAATTATTAAAAAGATCCCGTTTCAATTGCTAATATTTGCACACTTTTTCTGATGCCCACCGGAAAAAGTGTGCAAATGGCTTTAAATACGTTTTAAACAAACGTGCCCCACCTGGTGGAAAGCCTTGTCAATGGGTGTTTATAGAAGTTTATAGTAGAAAATATGTTACTGGAACAGTTAAAAGGCACTGGTGTAGCATTGGTTACACCCTTTAAAGCAGATGAAAGCATTGACTGGAATGCTTTGGAAAAGCTGATCAATCATGTGATTGATGGTGGCGTTAACTATGTAGTGTCCTTAGGCACTACTGGCGAAACTCCTACTCTTTCTTCAGAAGAGAAGCTGGATTTGATGAAGTTCACCTTTGAAAAAGTAGCGAAGCGGGTCCCTGTGGTAATTGGCATTGGTGATTATAACACCCGTGACGTAGTGAAGCGGCTGGAAACCTGCCCGCTGGATGAAGCTGCTGCTATTCTCAGTGTGGCGCCTTACTACAGTAAACCTACCCAGGAAGGCATATTTCAACATTATAAAGCCATTGCAGCGGCTGCTCCCAAGCCCATTATCCTGTACAATGTACCAGCGCGTACGGGGCGTAATATGACCGCACAAACTACTTTACGCCTGGCGCATGAAGTGGAAAATATTGCGGGGATGAAAGAAGCTTCCGGGGATATGTTGCAGTGTATGGAGATCCTGAGGGACAAGCCTGCAGATTTTCTGGTGGTAAGTGGAGATGATGCACTGGCTTTACCACAGGTCGCCTGCGGTATGGATGGTTTAATCTCCGTTGCAGCCAACTACTTTGCAACAGACCTTTCTGCTATGATACAGGCTGCGCTGGTCAATGACTATAAGGCTGCCCGCATGCTGAACAATAAGCTGCAACGTGCTTTTGAGCTGATGTTTGCCGAAAATAACCCGGCAGGTATCAAGGCTTTCCTGCATAAGGGAGGTATCATTGAAAACAATTTCCGTCTGCCTGTAATGCCGGTTACTGACCCGTTATATAGCCAGATAGCGGAGTTCCTGAAAAATTACAAATAGCAGTAAACGTACTATAAATGAAACATCCCGGAATACTTTTTCCGGGATGTTTTTATTTTTAAGCTATTGTATGGCGGTTGATAGTTACCGTTTTGCTACTTTCCACTGCAATCCCGGACTTAAATCGTATTGAATGACCATTTTGCCACCTGTAGGGGTAGCGTTCGTGTCATCCGCCTTATATAGCGGAAATTCCCGTACCAGGAAGTTGTGGCTGATATAAAAAGTGTCATGCCCCATATACTGTGCACCGGTTGTTTTCTCCAGCTCAGGCAGGGCAGGGAGCTTTTTCCATCCTTTTACCCCTGGCTGATAGCCAAACAGGTTGCCATAGCTACCACTGCCACCAGATTTGGTGGCGATGAAAAACAGGGTACCTGCTTTTCCTACCTTACCGTTAAATACCTGTGCTACAGGGTCAGATTCCCGGATAGAGTCCTGTAATGCAGGCTTTCCGTCTTTCATACCAATGATAGACAGATTGGGTGCAGTGGCACTTTCTCCGTCTGTACTCACTTTCAGGGACAGTTTATTGTCGGGGGTACCTGTTTCATATACAAGCCCTTTAGGCGCTTCCTGGCTGGTAGTATCAGTCACCTGCTGGGTGCTGTCTGTAGTAGAAGAGGTAGAGGGTGTATTGTTGTTGCAGGCTGTCAGATAGCATATGGTGACCACTGCACAACTAAAAACGATCTTTTTCATTCATTTATTCAGTTTGTCGTGGCCATATCGTTCAAAAATTATGCTGATCTGCTATTGAAAAGCTAAAGTAAAGTTAAAATATGTGGTATGTAAAATTGGCTGATGTGTTTGCCTGCTTTTATCAGATGAGGAAAGTAGTGCCTTCCTCCGCCAGTTCTGTAGCGGGGAAAACGGGCTGGCATTCATCCAGAAAAGGTTGCAGCTCAGTGTATTTGGAAGAGAAGTGTCCGATTAACAATCGTTTGGCGCTGGCATCCCTTGCCAGTGTAGCTGCCTGCACGGTGGTGCTGTGAAAACGTTCTGCTGCTCTTTCCTCCAGCGACTGGAGATAGGTGGTTTCATGATATACCACATCAGCCTCCTGAAGATAGGGGAGTAATCCCCGGTCATAGATCGTATCTGCGCAGTATACATACCGCTTTCCCTTGTGAGGGGGGAGCGTTACCCAGTCATTTTTTACCAGCAGGTTGTCCTTTCTGAGGTAGTCGGCACCTTGCTGCAATTTTGAGTAATAAGCAGCAGGGATCTCGTATGCCCTGGCCTGTTCAGGAATGATCTTCCGTTTCCTTTTCTGCAGGTAAAAGGAGAACCCGAAGCAGGGGATACGGTGTTGGGTAGGGAAGCAACTTACCTGCAAGTCATTGTCTTCCAGTATGATACGGGCGGTATTGGTAATAAGCGGAATAAAATGGAGGTCAAACTTCAACATAGTAGCCGCACATTGTAGTTGCAGATCGAGGATGGCTTTCAATTCCGGCGGTGCAAAAATGGTCAGCGGGTCGGTTCTGCCCAGCAGGCTGAGGCTGTTGATCAGCCCGATAAGTCCGAAATAATGGTCGCCATGCAGGTGGCTGATAAAAATATACCTGAGCTTACTTCTTTTTATCTTGTATCTGGTCATTTGCAACTGGGTCCCTTCCCCGCAATCCAAAAGCAGCAACTGATCATTACAGGTAATTACCTGTGCTGTGGGGTGCCTTTCTGGGGTAGGTATAGCCGAGTTGTTTCCTAAAATTGTTACTGCAAACATGTCCCGAAAATAAGCATATTTTACTCCTCGTCGCGCATGAGTTCACGTTCCAGCTCTTCCATCATGATCAGGTCTATCGCTTCAGAAAGAGTAGGGGCAATATTGAGCATATCATCGCCGGCTTCTTTAAGGATTTGTGTTAATGAGCTGTTAAGGTGGGTGATGGCGCAGGAGTGCGAATTGTCATATAAACGCTGGTAAACTGTTAAAATGGCTTTTACAGTTTCAGGGCTCATTTCTTTTACTAATTGCATGTCCAGTATGAGATTGCGCTCTTTTAGCTCCTTCAGATGGGTAATTATCTCTACAAAAGCGTCTGACAAATTAGCATCCAAAACTGTTTCCTGGGGGGTAAAAACAACAATTTTTTCTTTGGTATCAATTTTGAATTTCATGTAAATGAATGTTTGTTTTATATATTTAGTACAATAAACCAGATTGAATAGGGAAACCCTCCTATAAAATATCTTCCGGATAACCGAACAGCACACGTTCTTTCTACGTAAGTATTTTAGAAGATCGCCTCTCTAGGAAAGCAAAAGTAAATCTTATACTATTAAAGTGTTAGGATAAAAAGTAAATCAGATTTATTTGCTAATATTGTATAAGCAAGCCCCCGTAAGGGTTTTAATAATTTAATAATCTAACAATGGACCAGAATTTTTCACCGCAAGTAAAGGAGATCATTTCATTTAGCAGGGAGGAGGCTTTACGCTTGGGAAATGACTTCATTGGCACAGAACATCTGCTGCTGGGCATCATCCGGGAGGGAGAGGGAACGGCAGTAAAAATTCTGCAAGCGCTGAACGTAGACCTCTACGAACTGCGCAAAGAAGTTGAGTTGGCCGTTAAAGATAAAACGGGAAAAAACATCGCCAACATCAACAGCCTTCCGCTAACGAGACAAGCAGAAAAAGTGATCCGTGTTACCGTACTGGAAGCAAAAGCACTAAAAAGCCCTACAGTCGAAACGGAGCATTTGATGCTATCGATCCTGAAGAATAAAGAAAACGTTTGTACACAAATCTTACAACAATTTGACGTGGACTACGATACTTTTAAAAACGAATTAGGCTTTGTAAAATCTGCTGATCCTAAAGCAGATTTCGATGACCCCGGAGAGGAAGAATTTGAGGACGAAAGAAAAAGTTACGCATCCAAAGCCAAGCAAACAAATACCAAATCCAAAACTCCGGTATTGGACAACTTTGGTAGAGATATTACAAAGCTGGCCGAAAGTGGCAGCCTGGATCCTATTGTGGGCCGTGAAAAGGAAATCGAACGTGTGTCGCAGATCCTTTCCCGCCGCAAAAAGAACAATCCGATTCTTATTGGTGAACCCGGTGTGGGTAAAACAGCTATTGTGGAGGGCCTGGCCCTGCGCATTGTGCAGCGGAAGGTATCCCGCGTGCTTTTTGATAAGCGCGTAGTGAGCCTGGATCTGGCAGCACTGGTAGCTGGGACAAAATACCGTGGCCAGTTTGAAGAAAGGATGAAGGCCATCATGAATGAACTCGAAAAGAACCGGGATGTGATCCTGTTCATCGATGAAATTCATACCATTGTAGGTGCAGGTGGCGCTTCCGGTTCACTGGATGCTTCCAATATCTTTAAACCTGCATTGGCAAGAGGAGAACTGCAATGCATCGGGGCTTCCACATTGGATGAATACCGCATGTACATTGAAAAAGATGGTGCACTGGATCGCCGTTTTCAAAAGGTGATCGTGGATCCGCCAACAGTGGAAGAAACTATTCAGATTCTGAATAACATCAAACCGCGTTATGAAGAATATCATAACGTAAGTTACACCGATGATGCTATTGAGGCATGTGTTAAACTGAGCGACCGCTACATGACAGACCGTTTGCTGCCCGACAAGGCGATAGACGTACTGGACGAAGTAGGTGCAAGGGTACACCTCAAAAACATCAACGTACCGCAAAATATCCTGGATCTGGAAAAACAGATTGAAGATATCAAGCAGGAAAAAAATAAAGTGGTGAAAAGCCAGCGTTTCGAAGAAGCGGCTGCTTTACGCGATACCGAAAAGAAACTGGGTGAAGACCTGGAACGTGCGAAAGCCGTTTGGGAAGAAGAAGTGAAACACAAACGCTATCCCATCGATGAGGAAGCTATTGCGGAAGTAGTGAGTATGATGACCGGTATTCCGGTGAAACGGATGGTGCAGGCAGAAACTGAAAAATTACGCCGCATGGGTGAAGACCTGAAAGGGGCCGTAGTTGGACAAGATGATGCAATTATCAAAGTAACCAAAGCTATACAGCGTAACCGTGTAGGATTGAAAGATCCTAAAAAACCAATCGGTACATTTATTTTCCTCGGACCAACCGGGGTAGGTAAAACAGAGTTGGCAAAAGCACTGGCCCGCTATATGTTCGATTCAGACGATGCATTGATCCGTATCGATATGAGTGAATACATGGAGAAATTCTCTGTGAGCAGACTGATCGGTGCGCCTCCGGGCTATGTGGGATATGAAGAAGGTGGGCAGCTGACCGAAAAGGTGCGCCGTAAACCATACTCCGTAATCCTGCTGGATGAAATCGAAAAAGCACACCCGGACATTTATAACCTGATGTTGCAGGTACTGGATGATGGTATTCTTACCGATGGTTTAGGCCGGAAGGTAGACTTTAAAAATACCCTCATCATTATGACCTCTAACATTGGTGCCCGTCAGTTGAAAGACTTTGGTGCTGGTGTAGGTTTTACCACCGCTGCTAAAGCAGTAACAGAGGAAGAGAATACAAAAGCAGTGATCGAAAAAGCACTGAAACGGACCTTCTCTCCAGAGTTCCTGAACCGTATTGACGATGTGATCATCTTCAATTCTCTGAGCAAGGAACACATCTATACCATCATCGATATCACCATGAAGAGTGTGCTGAAACGTTTGCAAAACCTGGGCTTTAGCCTGGAGCTGACGGAAGAAGCTAAAGGATTCCTGGCAGATAAAGGATACGATCAGCAGTTTGGGGCAAGACCATTACACAGGGCTATCCAGAAATACCTGGAAGATCCTTTGGCGGAGGAAATCCTGAACATGAATATCCACAATGGGGATGTATTGATCGCCGACCTGGATAAAGAAAACCAGAAATTGTTCTTTACACTGAAAAACCAGTCTAAAAGCAATTTGCCGGAGAAATCAGAAGTGTAAGTATTTAATAAACTGTTTTTAATAAAGGGATTGATTGGAAAGTGAGTGATGGTAAGCATCCTGGCTTTTTAATCAATCCTTTTTTGTTTTCCCATATTATCTATCCGAATGAACTGTATTTCCTGTAGCCCGGAATATCCTTATTTCCCTATTTGTAATACCCAGCTAGATGTTGATCAGGCACAAATAAGGCTCCCTTATATAAAAGCTGTATTGTTTACCCATTTTTAATCATAAAACAAACCCTATGATCACATGCAACAATGTGCTCCGGCGAGCCATTTATTCGATTTCCATGCTTTTTTTATTGTCTGCCGCCTTCCTCATACAGGGATGTAGTAAAGAATTAGCTAGCCCTGTTGAGAAGAAGGAATTAGCAGCTGTTATTGATCAAACCCTGAAAACCGGGGCTTCCTTGCTTAATCAGGATACTTCAGTCATCCGTTCAGTTGGGCTTTCAGGTTTTGCATCCTCTGTTCAGAATGCAGTCGTTGTAAATTTTAGTTACTGGGGCTTTTCCTCTTCCGTGAATATTACGGTAACAGGGTCTGCACTGCTTGTGCCATCATTTCTCGCAATTAATAAGCCGGTTTCCTATGGCGCTTCCATAGGGCATACTTTTGATGCAACTTCTATGGCTGCTGGTACGCTAAAAGTAGTTATACAGGACGCACTGGGAAATAAAGGGGAAGCTACTGCCAATGTAATAGATGAGGGGGGGACTTATGTGATACGGCATCAGGCATCCAGCTTGATGGGAGATTTTGAAAGAACACATTCCAGCTATAACGGAATCAATTATACATATATAAAACTTATTTTTTCCTGGCCAATAACTACAAATACTTATTATGAAAATGAGCGGACCCATTTTAGTGTTGCCTTTGAAAAGAATGGCCAGTATTTATTTAGTGAATCTGTAAACAACTATACGGCTAATGGAGCAGTGGCATGTCTGAAAACATTTGCTATCACTCCGAGTAGTCCACCTAATGAATTACCAGATGCCTATCGGGTATTGGGATATACGGATCCTATGAAGGCTCCTAATTGGCTGGTTATGTATCTGGAGGCTAACTTTAAGCCCTTGCCTCCAGCGTATTCCATGGAACCTACAGCGCTCAGTACTTATACTTTCCCTGTAACGATCAAGTAAAGAATGTATCCCGGTGAGATACTTTAAAATGACCTGATAAATGTAGGAAAGGATACAAAAATCCCTGGCCATTCCGGTCAGGGATTTTTTATGTCGTTTATCAGAGCACACCTCAAAAACCATATACTTATATGATACGTTTATAGCATGAAGATGTTAACCACAATTGCCATTTCTGCTCCCTTTTTTATCATTGTGAGAACAAATATTAAAAGGTCAAAAATCTTAAGTGCACTTAATCAACAAGTTAGTAAAAGTAGGAAATACACTTGCCTACGCATATATATATTAAAAAATGGTATAATAATGTGATTTTTGTATTGGATGAAATAAACCAGTTTTGTGTTCTAATTAGTTATCTGATAGCCGTTAACGAATGCACTATTTCGTTAATACTAAGCTGGTATCTATCCTATATCATTACACCGTTAGTCGAATATCCCTAAGCACCTGATTACTTATTTATTCATTTATCTCATCCTATGACAACAACTCTACGGACAGCATTCCGCATGCTTGTACTGGCCATTATTGTGCTGGTAAGTTCAAACGCTCATGCCCAGTTAAAAGTGGGTAAAAATCCGGCCACTATACAGAAATCCGCTATCCTGGAACTCGAAGCCGACAAACAGGGGTTATTACTGCCCCGCCTGACCAGTTTTACTGGTATCAATGCCGCTATAGGCGCTGCTGCAGTAGACGGTATGATCGTATACTTGCAGGATGCTACTCCTGCCAACAGTGGCTTGTATCTGCGCCAGGGAGGCAACTGGGTAAAAATTGCCAGTGCTTCCAGCGCATTAGCCAACTGGTCATTAAAAGGTAATTCAGGGACAGACCCTGTTAATGACTATATCGGTACAGCAGATAATGTGGATCTTTCTATCCGCAGAGACGGTACGGAAGCCATCAGAGTCACTACCGGCGGGAATGTAGCACTGAAGCAGGTAGCTGCTATAACGGACAATAGCATCCGTGAAGTATTGATCATTCAGACAGATGGTACTATTGTAAAGCGAGAACTACCAGTGTCGGCATTTAACAGCTTACTTGCCAATGTAAGCGCAGCGGCCAACACCACCAATCAAACCTTTAACATCACGGAGGATGTTGCTACCGGGAAGATTACCATTAATGCGCCTGTAATGGATGGTACCGGCACCAAAACCTATGGTTTCTTCCAGAAGAGCGATTGGGATAAGCTGCAGAACCTTACCAATGGTAATGGATTTACCATTGGTGACCTTATTACAGCTGCCGGCACAGAAGCCGTAAAAGGTGCTGCAGTAAGTTTTAATACGGTAACGCAGAAATATGAAATGCGGCTGGTGGCGGCATCTGCTACAGAGAATGGTATTGTTACTACCGGTGCACAGGAATTTGCTGGTGTAAAAACATTTAAGGATATCGTAAAGCTTGGTTCCGTAGCTACTGCAGCGGCTCCTGCGCCAGGTACTCCTTACCAGGTATTAGTCCAAAATGGTACAAATGAAATTGAAAAACGCGCGGTGAATATGGAAGCACTGGAAACTGCCGTACAGAAAATCCAGGCTGGCCCTGCGGCAACGGATGTTACCAGCGGTACTGATGTAGCATTTGTTACGGCTACTACAGGGACCGACTTTAATATCATGGCTAACGGAGCTACTAAAACAGTGAATTTTAATTTACCCGATGCCACCGGTGCAGCTGGTGCAGAAGCCAGAGGGGTGGTGTCAAAAACGGCACAGTCCTTTGCTGGGGATAAGAGTTTCGTGAATAATGTAGCGGTGGGAGGTGTAACAGCTGCTAACTCTACTTTACAGGTAACCGGCTCTGTAGCCATGGCTATCAAAACCATTACCAGCGCTCAGTCGCCCTACACCATTACTGATAAGGACAATACCGTACTGGCAGATGCAACTACTGCCGCTGTAGTGCTGAATCTGCCTGCACCCGTTACCGGAAGAATGTATACTATTAAGAAAATAGGTACAGGTGATATTGATAAACAGATCACGATCAATGGTGGTGGTGCCATGATTGAAGGAGGTACTGATTATAAAATATTCAATGATTGGACTTTTATTACCATTCAAAGTGATGGTACTAACTGGTACATTATCAAGAAATAAAATGTTACCGGTAACAGTATCCCGTATACCCGATCCTGTTACCGGCATTTATATTTTCTCCTGATTATCCAATCGTGATATATGAAAGCTTTGAAATTTATTGCGGGCAGCTGCCTGCTCTGGATAGGTATATTGTCATCTGCCGTGTTGCATGGTCAGCAGCTCAAGCTGGGTAATGCACCGGCAGTGCTGGAAAAGTCGGCATTACTTGAATTGAATAGTGACAAACAGGGATTATGGTTACCCCGTGTGAGTGATTATACTGTAACGCCACTGAATACTGCACCAGATGGTATGCTGATTTACTACGTCCCGGAAAAATGCATTTACATCAGAAAGAACGGTAACTGGCAAAAAGTGCTGGATGGTGCCAATGGTGTTACTTCCGTTGGTCTGTCCTTGCCGGCTGCTATTTTTAATATTACTACTGCTACTGTTACTTCCAGTGGTGTACTTACTGCTTCCCTGGTAAATAAGCCGGCCAATACTGTTTTTGCAGGCCCGGCTACAGGGGCGGATAATACCCCGGCTTTCCGGTCGCTGGTGGCAGCAGATATTCCTTCACTGGATGCTGTCAAATTAATAAGTGGTGGTAATAATAAACTGCTTTCTACCAATGGTACGGGAACTGTTGCCTGGATAGACAAGAGCACTTTTTTAGGTAATACCTTAAACAATGGCAGGATATGGGTGGGAGATGCGGCCAATGTGGCCCAGCCTGTTGCCCTGACCGGAGATGTAGGTGTCAGCAATACTGGTGTTACCACTATTGCTGCTAATAGTATCACTACTACCAAGCTCCTCAACAGTAATGTTACCCTGGCCAAACTGGCGGATGGAGGCCCCAATCAGGTACTTACAACTACTGCAGCCGGCAAACCGCAATGGGAAAATAAAACAGATATAGTAGAAGGATGGGCATTAAATGGAAATACCAATGCCACCGCTGCTAATTTTCTGGGTACCTCTAATGATGTTCCTTTTACCATTAAGACGAATGGCATAGAGGTGATTCAATTCAGAACCGGAGTAGGGGCTCCCGGGAATGTTACTGCACTGGTCAATGGGGCATCACCATTTAACAGTCATCCATTTACTATACGGGCTAATGGGAATGATATTCTTGCGTTTGAAGATGCTGCCGGTACTCCCAAATGGCATTGGAACATATTAGGAGGAGGGTTGAATTTTGTGGAATCTAACGTACTGCCTGATGGTGATTTTAGGTTGTTCTTAAAAAGCGGGGGTAATGTAGGAATAGGTACCAGTAATCCTGTTGCTAAACTGGATGTGAACGGTAGTTTGTCGTTACCAATAAGGACTGTAACAGGTAATGGTACAGTGAATGTTGATGTGAATGATTATACCCTTGTTGTGGCTAATACGGGTACTATTACGCTTGCCTTACCCAATCCCAATACCTGTGAAGGAAGGATTTATAATATCAAACGGTTTTCAAATAACACGATAAGGGTATCTACAGGAGCAGGGAATATTGATGGAGATAATTCACCGATTAATCTTCCTAACAACGCTAAACGGTGTTTTACTTTCCAGTCTGATGGCACTAACTGGTATATTATCTCGGAAAATTATTAATACCCCATAAAAAGAATCCTCTGAAACATTTTTTATTCATATTGCTTTTAGCCAGCTTAATTAACAATACGGTTTTTGCCCAGCAGGCGGTGTATATCCCTGCTGATGGTAAAGTATGGAGCTATGGGGATGTAGCTGTTTTTGGCGATATGCGCAATGAAGGTACACTTGGTTCATCCGCGGCTACCACCCTGTATTTTATGGGTAAAAGGTGGATTAACGGAAACGGGGCTACGCTTCCGGTGGAAGGGCAGGGAGGGATGTTCCGTTTTACGGGGAATAATATCTTGTATGGCACAGTAGGGCAGCAGTTATTAGCCGGTGGTTATAATGTGGCTAGTAAAACGGGTGCCAGCTTTCCTAATCTGGAAGTGAATAATGCAGCGGGGATATTACTGGATGACCTGAATGACCTGAAAATTATACACCACTTGCATTTCAGCAGCGGGCATATTTTTCTAAATGGATGGAACCTGGAAGTAGGGGATCATGACCCGGGTACTATTACCGGGTATAGTGATCAGCGATTTGTAGTAACCGGCACCGGCCCGGCCGGTGGGTACCTTTACCGGGCGCAATTAACCGGGGCCAGCGGCAATGTTGTTTTTCCCGTTGGCACTGCCTTGCAGCATTATACACCTGTGGCGATCGCACAAAAAGGTGCGCCGGATGATTTTAAAGTAAGGGTATTTGATCAGGTATACCGGGAGGCGGTAAGTGGGGCTATCATAGCAGACAGCTTTGTATACAAAACCTGGAATATAGGGCGTGTGCAAAATACTGATGGGGAAGCAGCTATTACCTTGCAACACATAGATGCTGCTGAATCACCCACGTATGCGGCCAACAGGGAACGAAGTTTTATTACGCGTTTTATAGATAATTCCTGGAACCTGGAGGATACCACAGGCACTAAACCTGTTCCAGGTACCTTATCTACCGGCAGTGCGCTGCAGCCGGCAACGATGCAAACACGTACGATTACCTCCGGGTTGGGTACAAACGAATTTTTTGCCAAAACAACCAATGTGCTGTCTGACAGGCCACC
Source organism: Chitinophaga sp. H8 (assembly GCF_040567655.1). Classification (NCBI taxonomy): domain Bacteria; kingdom Pseudomonadati; phylum Bacteroidota; class Chitinophagia; order Chitinophagales; family Chitinophagaceae; genus Chitinophaga; species Chitinophaga defluvii. Next base: position 412,251 of record NZ_JBEXAC010000003.1, read on the forward strand.
GGCAACATTTATGCGGTTTGATGCTTATCGTATATCCGTATACTTTGTACAGCTGGAATGGAGCACTATAAAAGAATTTAATAACCTGCAATTTGAAATAGAACGTAAGCTGGATAATGAGGAGGACTTTACAAGGATTGCCACTATACCCACGCTTGCTGTAAATGGGAATAGCAATATTTTGCTGAATTACGAGTTCAGGGATGCCAATAGTTATGATGGATGGAGTTACTACCGGATTAAGGCCGTTTCCCGTAATGGAAAATATGTTTATACTACCATCAGGGCGGTACCTCCTATGATACAGATAGATGTATATCCTAATCCCAATGCAGGCCAGTTTAAAGTACGCATGCATGGTATACGTACGCCTATGTTACTGCAGATCACGGACGTTTGGGGACAGGTAGTACGTCAGCAGGAGATTTTAACCAATGGCGAAGTAGAGATCAGGAATATGCCTGCAGGTACTTATTTCCTGGTAATGTATCATAAAGCTACCCAGGTAATAGGCTACCGTTGTAAGGTAATAGTGATAGATCATTGATTTGCTTTTTTCCTATAATTACTTCAATTTTGTACCATCTTTCACGTAGGCTTGCTGCATTATTGAAAACGCTGGGATTTTGAAGAAAATTATAATCACGATAGATGGTTACTCTTCCTGTGGCAAGAGTACATTGGCTAAACAACTGGCCAAACAGCTGGGATATGTGTATATTGACAGTGGAGCCATGTATCGTGCTATCACGTTATACTTTATCCAAAACAGGGTAGATTGGGCAGATACAAAAGCGGTGAAAGCTGCACTGAAAAATGTAACATTGGAATTTAACCCGAATCCGGTTACGGGGCAGTCAGAAATGTATCTGAATGGTGAAAATGTGGAACACTTTATCCGGGAAATGATTGTAGCAGAAAAGGTAAGTGAGGTAGCAGCGGTAAAAGAAGTGCGTGAGTTTGCAGTAGCCCAGCAGCAGCAAATGGGGAATAAAAAGGGGCTGGTGATGGATGGCCGGGACATAGGGACCGTAGTATTTCCCCAGGCTGAGTTAAAGATATTTATGACTGCAGAGCCAGCTATCCGGGTAGAACGGCGTTTCAAAGAGCTGTATGCTAAAAACAAGCACGTTACTATAGAAGAAGTAAAGGAAAATCTGGAGTTAAGGGATTATATTGATGCTAACCGTGAAATAAGCCCTTTGCGTAAAGCGGAGGATGCTATAATACTGGATAACAGTCAGTTAAGCATGGGGGATCAGCTTGAGTTGGTCATGCAGTGGGTAGAAGACGCCATTATGGCCCATACTTCTTAAAACTTTTTTTCCTTTTATTAAAAGTGTTTTATACATTTGCTTTGTTCACCCGAACGAAGGGGAGAACGTCTCCGTAATAATTACCAGATCCTGCCGAATTTCCTGTACAACCTTTGTGTTTGCATTGTTATTTCAACCTGTATCAACACACGCGTTTAATAATTTCCAACCTTATCCATCCTGAAAAGCTATGCTTTTGGTCTTGTGTATTACCGTCAGTTTACGGTGGTGAGTGGTTTTGCGCAAATGAATAACTGGCAGATTGGAGCTGTTGTAAATGTATATGGAAGTATACAGTGCGATTTTTTAGGAAAAAATTTATCCTAACTATATCCCAAAGACCCTTTGCTATTAACCGTTTAGAAATTTAGTACTTATCATATAAGTAGCTTTCGGCAAGTCCTTCTGCTTGCTGCAGGCAGAAAGTTTAATGTGGAATAGGTTGGCTTGCCAACTGACTTTCATATTTTCAGTAGGTGTATTCGGTTAATAGGAAGAAGGGGCGAATTCTTTCGCCCTTTCGCTATTTGTGGAACCGGAGAAAGATTATAGGTGGCAACCAGTGGCCGGCTGACATTTCACCAGGAAAAATATTTATCTTGTGTTATTACGCAGCTGATCCATGTCTAGAATAGGTGTATGTTTTTTATTGGCCTTGCTTTTAGGGATTAGCCGGGAAATCTCTGCCCAGGATTCTGCCCGGGTATACAGTACCCTGGATTCTGTGAGAAGGTTATCGAATGATACCAGCAAAGTGAGCCTCTTAGTGGCCAAAGGTAAAACGATGAGCCGCTTTTTTGACTCCCGGAAAATAGAGAATCCCTTTTTTCAGGAGGCCATTGCCCTGGGATTGCGCCTGAAAGATAGCCACGGGCTGGCAACGGCATACAATGAAATAGGCATCTCTAAAAGAAATAAGTCCCAATACATCCTGGCACTGGATTACCACGAAAAGGCAATCAAGTACGCAGAAGAAACAAAAGATGATCAGCTGATCAGCTTTTCCCTTAACAATGCGGGGGTAGACTGCAGGCGTATGGATAAGCTGGAGGAGGGCTTTGATTACCATTTCAGGGCATTGCAGGTGGCCGAAAAAATCAATGACATCCGTAATATTTGTGTAGCTACCAACAGCATCGGTAATATTCAGCTGACAACAGAGAAGTACGAAGATGCGCTCCGCCATTTTACTAAGGCGCTACAGCTGGAGGAAGATAGTAAAAACGATCTGGGAGTAGCGATTAATCTGGGTAATATTGGATATGCTTACCAGGGGTTAAAAAAGACAGATCTGGCCATTGAGTTTTTCAAGCGCTCCCTGGCCTGGAATCAAAAGGCGAAAAGGATCATAGGTATTGCGATATGTTATAATGCGCTGGGGGCAGCTTACCAGGACAAAAAGGACTACCCTACGGCTATGGAATACCTGCAAAAAGCGCTGGAGGTAAATGATCAGGTGGATGATAAAGTACATGTGGCAGAAAGTTATCTGAGTATCGGGAAGCTACTGGAATTGGAGAAAAAGCACGACGAGGCACACCGCTACCTGCAGAAATCAATAGAAGTAAGCCAGTTCTGGGGGTTTAAGTATATGTTGATGGAGGCTTATAAAGCACTGGCGGCCAATTATAAATCCAGTGGTGAGTTTGAAAAGTCGCTGGCAGCCATGGACAAATCACTGGTCTATAAAGATAGTATCCTGGACGAAAAGTCTACCATGGCACTGGCACAGATGCAGGCCATTTATGAAGTAGACAGAAAAGACAACCAGATCCGGCTGCTGGAGCATGATAAGCAGATCAACGAGATGCGGACCAAGCGAAATGCGGTGTTTATATTTTCGCTTACGGGGTTTCTGCTGATGTTAATAGTAGGAGGCTTCTATTACATACGTCACCGTAACCTGCGGGCTAAAAAACACACGCTGCAGTTGGAATTAAGGTCGCTGCGTTCCCAGATGAATCCGCATTTTATATTTAATTCCCTTAGCTCTATTCACCGGTATATATGGAGTAATAACCAGGAAGAAGCATCAGATTACCTGACCAAGTTTTCTAAGCTGATGCGGATGATCCTGGATAATACCCAGCATACTTTTATCTCGTTGAATAAAGAACTGGAATCCTTACAGCTTTACCTGGACCTTGAAAAATTACGTTGTAATGGTATTTTTGAGTACGAGATTTCCCTGGAAGGAGATATTAATGAGGAAGAAGTCTTGCTGCCACCTATGATTATCCAGCCATATGTGGAAAATGCGATCTGGCATGGATTGGTGCATCAGTCAGGGCAGGGCATATTGACGATCCGGGTGGCGGTGAATGGTAAAACAATGAGCTGTACTGTCACAGATAATGGTATAGGACGCAAAAAAGCGATGGAAATCAAGGCACGGAAAGGGCTACCCCACAATTCAATGGGCATGAAGGTGACTGAAGGCAGGATAGATTTGATCAGAAGAATGAATAATACCAAAGACGCACATGTAACGATAACAGACCTCGAAGATCCTGCAGGGGAGCCAGCAGGTACTAAGGTGGTCATCGTTTTACCTGTGGAATTTATATTCTAAAAAACCTACAAACGCATGAGTGAAATCAAAGCCATCATTGTCGATGATGAGCAACACTGCATTGAAGCCCTGCAGACCATGTTACAAAAGAAGTGCCCGGAAGTTACGGTACTGGCAGGTGTGAAAAGTGTGCAGGAAGCCAAAGATCTGGTAGACGAGCTTCAGCCGGATCTGGTATTTCTTGATGTGGAAATGCCCCATCAGAACGGGTTTGAGTTGCTGAAAATGTATGACAAGGTGAATTTTGAAGTGATCTTTACAACAGCCTATGAACAGTATGCCTTAAAAGCAATCAAGTTCAATGCACTCGATTACCTGTTGAAACCCTTCAGCATAAAAGAGCTGCAGGACGCCCTGGAAAAAGTAAAGGAAAAACAACAGACCAGGCTGAAAGACCATACTGTTTCCCCTTTGGAGATATTCATGCAAAACATGAAAACCCTCCAGCAAACACATAAAAAGATAGCCCTGCCTACAATCAATGGATTGGTATTTATGCCCGTACAGAAGATCGTCCGTTGCGAATCTACCGGTAATTACACCAAAATATTTTTTACAGACAAGAAACACCTGATGGTGTCCAGGCCATTAAAAGAGTTTGAGGAGCTGTTGACAGACGTGGATTTTTTCCGGGTGCATAACTCCCATTTGATCAATTTGCAACAGATGCAATCTTATATTCAGGGAGAAGGTGGTTTTGCACTTATGAGCGATGGTACGCAGGTAGAGGTGTCCAGAAGACGCAAAGCCGATTTCTTAAAAAAGGCGATGCAGTTTTGATTCCAGATTTAGCCATTTTAATACCACTTATTGGGAATAACCTACCGGATAATAAATAGCAGTTGCATCAGCTTTCCAGAAAGGGTATTTTTGATTACGATTTGAAAATTAACGCGATATAAAGATTTTTTTCTCTGCATTACTATGTTGATTAGCCCCAAAGAAAAAAGACACCTTCTGGTGTCTTTTTTGCGTAAGGTATTTAAAAGCAATGTGTTAAGTATTGGCGAAAGTAGCCGTAAGCGCATCTGCCTTGTCCTCAATCCCGTAAAAGGAGAGTAGCTTTCTGATTACACCTTCCACCACTGCATCGGGGCAGGAGGCGCCGCTGGTAAGTAAAATGGTAACCTGGTCCTTAACTGGCAGGAACTTCCGGCTATGCAGTTCCTGTTTATGATGAAAGTCCCAGTGCAGCAGCTCTTCCGCATTCAGCAGCTTATCTTCTGCAGAAATAAAGTAGGTAGGAAGTTTTTCTTCGCACAGTTCTACCAGATGGGAAGTATTGGAGCTGTTATAGCCGCCTACTACGATGGCCATGTCGGCAGGTACCTGCAGCATACCGGTTACCGCACTTTGGTTATCATTGGTAGCATAACACAGCGTGTCACGGGTATCGGCAAACCTTTCTCCTATGTTGTTTTCTGTTAATTGGTATTTTTCCATCATTACCTGACGGATATAATCTGCAATGGCTTGTGTTTCTGTTGCCAGCATGGTAGTTTGATTCACGACCCCTACCCGTTGCAGGTCTTTTTCCACATCAAATCCGGGGGAATATTGTCCCTTAAAATACTGGTCAAATGCAGCTGCTGGTTTTTCACCGGTAATAAAGGTGGCCAGCTGCAGGGCTTCAGACATGTCCTTTACCACTATGGTAGCGGTATTAAAGCGGCTGTGCGAAAAGGTTGCCCTGGTTTCTTCATGGTTGGGTTTGCCATGAACAATAACCGTATAGTCCTTTTTGCCTATCTGCTCGGCTTTATTCCATACCCTTTCCACGAAGGGGCAGGTAGTATTATATTTCAAGGGCTCAATTCCGAGGGAGGACAGCTGGGATTCAATTTCCAGCGTAGTACCAAAAGCCGGGATGATGACGATATCTGTTTCATTCAGGCTTTCCCAGGGTACCAGTTGTTTTCCGCTGGTATCCATAATAAACTGAACACCCCTTTGCAGGAGATCATTGTTTACATGTGGATTATGAATCATTTCACTGAGCAGGAATATTCTTTTGCCGGGATTTTCCTCTACCGTTTTAAAAGCTATTTCAATCGCATTTTCCACACCATAGCAAAATCCAAAATGCCGGGCCAGCAAAATCTTCAATGGGCCAAAATCCAGGGTGGTAGGCGTAAAATCTTTTTTCATACGGTCCTGCTGCTTGCGGCTGTTTTTAATAGCACTGATCAGCGGACTACGATATATAACCGGAACTTCAAATGTTTTCATTGGTCACAAAGTTAAGGACTAATTGCTCATCTTTCCTTGCTGACCTTGTCCAGCCAGGCTTTTTCCTCATTGCTAAGGCTGTTATAGCCCTTTTCATTTATTTTGTCCAGGAGCAGGTCCAGTTTTGATTGCGGATTTTCATCGTTGTTCCTGACTACTTTCAAGGGTGATTTCTTAGGTTTAAACTTGCGTTCGGGTTGGCTTTTACGGGTACCGATATTGCTGATCATTTCAAAAAAACGGATCAGGGGATGACAGAGGTCCGTACCGCTTTGCAGTATTTTAATATAACAGAAGCCCATTAAAGCACCTCCCATATGCGCAATAATACCTCCCAGGTTGCCATCGGGAATGGATATCAGCCCCAATACAATCAAGGCAATCGCAATCCATTTCAAGCGGATACCACCAAAAAACAGCAGGCCGATTTCATAGTTGGGCATTAGTGTGGCTGTTGCTACCAGTATACACATAACAGCCGCAGAAGCGCCCAGCATGGTGCCATCCACTGGCTGAGGCAGAAATAGATTATAACAAAGCATATACAGCAAACCACCGGTAATACCTCCCAGCAGATATAGGGGAAGGATCCTGCGGTTGCCCAGAAAAGAGCGGAACAGATTGCCAAACCAGTAAAGATTCAGCATGTTAAAAAAGATATGAAAGATGCCTACGTGGCTAAACATGTAGGTAAACAGTCCCCAGGGTTTGGTAATAAATTGGGATAACTGGGAATGTAAGGTGATCTGATCATACACATAAACGGGAAACAGGCCGGGAAGCTGCGCCAGGTACCCTATCAGGCGTACCAGGTTAATTACCAGGAAGATGATAATATTCCAGAACAACAGGTTATTCACCATGTTACCCTGTCTGAGCCAGTACCGTATGTCCGATTGAATTGAAGTTCCGTTCATACCCGAAAATTACAGCAAATTTAGCATTCCTGTATACAGTAAAAGCGGGTATCTTAAAAGTACTTTTGTATCCACTTTTTATTATCAGGAGTTACTATCTTTATCTCCGGATCAATATTGCATGATGCATCAGGGGGATGAGAAAGGAACTTTAGTGCTTTTACAACAGGGTAACGTCGCTGCCTTCAGGGAGATATATGCACGTTATTATTCCGCTCTGTATAATTATGCGTTGGGTATGGTAAAAATCCCTGCCCTGGCAGAAGATGTTGTGCAGGATGTTTTTCTTAAAATATGGGAGGTCAGGGCGCGTATTAATCCTTCCTTATCCTTTACAGCCTACCTGTACCGTATTGCCCGTAATAATATATTCAAACGCTGGAAGAAGATCGCTGTAGACCAGCAGCTTCGCGACCAGGTAATGTTACAACTTTCAGCTAATGCCAATAGCGGGAGTGCCGAATTACAGGTGCAATGGAAAGCCTACCAGGAGTTGTTAAATAAAGCAGTAGATAATTTGCCCCCCCAGCGTAAACGCGTATATCAGTTATGCCGCGAAGACGGTAGAACCTACGAAGAAACAGCCAATGAACTGGGTATTTCCAAGCATACTGTTAAAGAGCATATGACCCTTGCCACACGCTATATCCGGGAATATTTTTACCGGCATGCCGGTATTTCTCTGGCGTTGCTGGCTGCTATTCTGGAAACCCCGGACCACCTTTAAATTTTTTTTTAGAAGCGACCCACCCCTTTTCCGAAAAATGGGATATATATAACTATGCATCCGGCAGAAGAGGCCGGCATTTATAGTGCTGATTTAAATTCCATGGAAAAAAACGACCAATATTATCAGGGGCTGTTAGATAAATATGCGGACAATGCCTGCAGTCCGGAAGAAGCCGCTGAGCTATTCCGGTATTTCGGTGAAGCTGGAGCTAACAGGCTGCTGTTGAAGCAGCTCCGGGAACAATTTAATCAATCATTGTTATATCCATATCCTGATATGCCGGAAGAGCAGCGCCAACGGATGGAAGAACGCCTGTTGCGGCAGATAAACCCGGCAAAGCCCATCCCGCTATACCGGAACAAGTGGTGGCAAATGGCTGCGGCCGTGGCGCTGCTGGTTATCTGTGGCAGCATTTACTTATGGCATTCCCATCCGGCTGCCCAGGCGCCCGCTATTACCACAGCCCAACCCATAGTGGCAAACCCGCAGGTAGTGCCAGGAACAAACAAGGCGGTGCTTACCTTGTCGGACGGCAGTACTGTTGCGCTGGATAGTACGGGCACCAGTATGCTTGCCATGCAGGGAAGTGCCCGGATCAGACAACAGGGGGGCAGTCTCGTTTATGATGTAGCTGGTGCAAATACTTCCCCGGCATATAATACCATACATACTCCAAGAGGCGGACAATACAAACTGGTACTCTCCGATGGTAGCCGTGTATGGCTCAACGCTGCCTCCTCCCTTCGTTTTCCTGCAGCTTTTGCTAAAGGAGAAAGAGTGGTGCAACTGAATGGAGAAGCCTATTTCGAAATAAATGAAGATGCTAAAAGACCTTTCCGGGTGGAATTAAACAATAATCAGTCGATTATGGTATTGGGTACACATTTTAACGTAATGGCCTACGACGACGAACAAGCCGTGCGCACTACCCTGCTTGCAGGAAAGGTTAAAGTAACCCGGGATCACTTTAGTGAATTATTGCAACCCGGACAGCAGGCAACGCTGAACAAGCATAAGCCTGGCATTGATATCGCCGGTCATGTCAACCTGGAAGAAGTAATGGCCTGGAAAAACGGCATGTTCCAATTTGAAGGAAACGATATTCACACCGTTATGCGGCAGATAAGCCGCTGGTATAATACCAATGTGGTATTTGCGCCACGGGTAAATGAAAATGCACATTTCTGGGGAGCTATCTCCCGGAATGCAGATATATCAGAAGTATTACAGGTATTGGAAATGACGGAAGAAGTCCATTTCAAAATAGAAAACGGCACTATCAATGTATTGCCATAATCACCATTATCCATCTATAAAAATGTATACTATGGGGCCATAAAATGCGGCCTGAAGAAAACCGGCTCCCGACGGGAATCAGGAGCCGGCTGATATCGGCCAAAGATCTACAATCGCTTACGACAACTGCTATCGTTTTACCGACAATACAAATGTATGAATTTAAAGATTTTGCTCAAAGAGGGCAAGCCACTTCGTTATGCCTGCCCATTATCAACCAAAGCACTCTTAATTATGAAAGTAGCTTTCTTGTTTATACTGATCCCGTTACTTCAGGTAAGCGCCAGGAGCTATTCACAAACGGTGACGATCTCCTTTCAACATGCATCCCTGGATCAGATTTTCAAAGAAATACGAAAACAAACAGGATATAAATTTTTCTATACAGAAGAACAACTGGCCGGCACGCACAACGTCAGTGCCACTTTTACAGCAACTCCGCTGCAAAAGGTGCTGGAGCAGTGCTTCCGGGAACAACCTGTTGCGTACTCCATTCTGAAGAATACGGTGGTTGTCCGCCGTAAAAAAATAGAAAACAAAAGTGAAATACCTGCCCAGGTTCGTATTACCGGTACCGTAACTGATGCCTCCACCGGAAAACCGTTACCGGGAGTAAGTGTTCAGGTAAAAGGCACCTCCACAGGCGTGGCCACTAATGAACAGGGTGGCTTTACCTTGACGGTGGCAGATGGTGCTGTGCTGGTAATATCTTATCTCGGCTATCTCAAAAAAGAAGTTACCGTGAATGGGCAAACAGTCATCAACGTATCGCTGGAACTTGCTAATGAAAGCCTGGATCAAGTAGTGGTAGTAGGCTATGGCATGCAAAGCAAAGCCAAAGTAATTGGTGCAGTTTCACAGGTTGCTGGTAAAGATGTTAACAACCGTGCAGTACCACAACTGTCACAGGCGCTCACCGGACAAGTACCAGGTGTGACGATCGTACAACGTACCGGACAACCTGGTGTGAATGGCAACAGTATACAGATCCGTGGTATCGGTTCTTTCGGGGGATCACCAGATGCACTGATCCTGGTAGATGGTATACCTGTAAATAATCTGAACAACATCGATCCTAACGATGTAGAAAGTATTTCTGTACTTAAAGATGCTTCTGCTGCCGCTATTTACGGTGCACGCGCAGCCAACGGAGTAATACTTGTTACCACGAAAACCAGTAAAAGCGGTGATAAAACCAAGGTAAGCTATAATGGTTATGTGGGTACTCAAAGGGCTACTGCCTATCCCGACTTTGTAGACTCATGGGAGTATGCTACCATGATGAATGAAGCCGTACCGGGCTCCTATACGCCGGAGCAGATTCAGAAATACAGAGATGGCAGTGATCCCGACAACTATCCCAATGCAAAATATACAGACCTGGTATTCAAAAAATCGACATTGCAAACAGGGCATAATATTTCTCTTTCCAATGCTGGTAAAAATACCCAGTACCTGCTCTCCTTTGGTTACCTGTATCAAAACGGTATCGTGATGAAGAATGATTTCAACAGGTATAATGTGCGGTTGAATATGACCAGCAACATTAACTCCCGGTTGAAACTCACCACCCGGCTGACTGCCGTGCAAACAAATGACAAACAGCCTGCGCCACCAGCTACCCTCGACTTTAATGACATGATCACCATTATCAGTCAGGTAATAAGAGTACCACCGGTATTCGCAAACAAATTAAGCAATGGCGATTGGGGACTTGGAGTAGCCAGTAAAGGAACACCTGTTTCTTATTTAGATAATGCTTCTTTTTATAAGAAACGTACCACAGACCTCAGCGCTAATTTGCGGCTGGATTGGAATGTTACAGATGATCTGAAGCTATCTGCTATTGGTGGTTACACACAACTTGCGGGTAGCGGGCAACGATTCCTGTCGCTTCAACGGCTGAACGCCAATGTTACAATTGGCCCGGCCAACCTGATACAATTTAATGATGCCACTACCTATAAAACTTTACAGCAACTGGCAGAATACCATAAAAGATTTGGTAATCACGATATCACCGTACTGGCAGGGCACTCATTCGAATCCTCTTACCGGGATACGGCTACGCTTTCGCGTAGCGGATTTCCCAGCAATGACCTTACCCAGATCAATGCCGGATCTATCAATGGGCAAACGAATAATGGTACTGCCAGCGAATGGGCATTGAATTCCTATTTTGGACGTGTGCAATACAGCTTCGATAATAAATATTTATTGGAAGGCTCCATCAGGTATGATGGTTCCTCCCGTTTTCCGCTGAGCCTCAGATATGCTGCCTTCCCCTCTGTAGCGGCAGGCTGGCGACTGGGACAAGAACGGTTTATTGCGGATAATATTAAGTGGATAGACGAACTGAAAGTAAAAGCCTCTTATGGCGTACTTGGAAATCAGAATATTGGTAATTATCCCTATCAGAATATATTGGTGGCCAACAGTAACACCAGCTATCCTTTTGGTGGCACTATCATGACGGGTGCTGCACGCACTACGCTCACAGACAGCACTATACACTGGGAATCCACCCGTACTACTGATGCAGGGATGGAAGTAAGTGTACTAAATAAACTATTTACCTTCAGTGCTACTTATTTTGATAAATATACCTACAACATCTTGGTAGCACCGGTAGGGAGTGTTTCTAATGTGCTGGGGTTTCTGGTAGGCGCCCAGAACTCAGCTAAGTTGAAGAACAGTGGATGGGAATTTACAGTAGGCCATCAGCGCAGTATAGGCCAGGTTGCTTATAGTATAAATGCTAACCTGTCTATCATTAACAATAAGGTGATAGACCTCGGTGTGGGTAACATCAAACAGCCTAACGGACTCACCGGTAACGGTAACAATCTTTTTATTGGTTATCCGATGGGAGCTTACTATGGACTGGTAGCAGATGGTCTGTTCACCAGTCAGGCTGATATAGATGCTTATGCCAGCCAAACAGCTGTCAACCCTAATCCTCATCCGGGCGACATCCGCTATAAAGACATCAGTGGGCCGGACGGTGTACCCGATGGCAAGGTGGATGCCATCTATGACCGGACTGTTTTAGGGAGCACTATTCCCAGGTATATATATGGTATTAATCTCGGCGCCAATTATAAGAATTTTGATCTCTCTGTTTTACTGCAGGGGGTGGCTGATGTAAAGGGCAGACTGGAAGGATTCGCCGGCTATGCCTTTTATGGTAATGGTAATATACAACGCTGGCAGGTAGATGGCCGCTGGAGAGCAGATGCGCCAGACGCCAATGCTACCTATCCCCGCCTAGAACAGCTTAGTAGCCTTGGTTCTCCAAATACCAGTCAAATTTCATCTTACTGGCTGAGGAATGCATCTTACCTGCGGATAAAAAATGTACAACTGGGCTATAATCTGCCGGAGCATTTGTTACAGAAATGTAAGATCCAGCATTTGCGCATATATGCCAGCGGAGAAAACCTGTTCACTTTTAACAAGTATCCTAAGGGATGGGACCCGGAAATCAATACCAACGGTTACTATTATCCGATACTGGCAAATTACACAATAGGTGTAAATGTTAATTTCTGATCTAAAAAACAAAACTATGCGCTTTTCATATAGTAAACTATTTCTCTTCACCGCGATCACTTCGTTGTTCTTCACGGCGTGTAAAAAAGACCTAAATAAACAGCCACTGGACCAGTTCGCCAATGAAACTTTCTGGACCAGTGAAAATAATGCGTTGCTGGCACTGGCAGCAGTTTACCGCGGAGGTATCCAGATGAGTGCTATGCCTGCCACCGGTGCAGAGTATTCTGCTACTGACTGGTGGTCATATCACGGCCTGCTTTTTCTCGAATTTGCTACAGACAACGCATATGACCGGCGTGGAGATAATTCCGGATACTCGCAGCTTACCAATGGCACGCTTACTTCTTCCAACAGTTATCTCGCCAATTATTGGAATGCCAGTTATGCACGTATTGCCCGGTGCAATTTTTTTCTGGAAAACATTGGTAAAACACCCATGAGTGCAGAAAAGATTGCAAGGATGAGTGCCGAGGCCCGCTTTATAAGGGCCTGCCAGTACTTTTATCTCTCTCAGTACTGGGGAGCTGTACCGCTGGTTACACATACACTGTCGCCTCAGCAGGCCAATACTGTAACCAAAGCAACCCGTGCAGTGGTTGCCAAATTTGCTATCGATGAATTTTCGGAGATCGCCGCTTTATTGCCCCGGCAGAAAGATCTGCCAGCCAGTGAACGCGGAAGAGCCACCGCGCAGGCTGCACTGGCTTTTAAAGGTCGCACCCAGTTGGGCGAACAACTGTTTCAGGAAGCTGCGGCTACTTATAAAACAATCATAGATTTTAATGATAATTCCATTGATCCTAATTTCGAAAGTTTATTCAATGGAACAAATGAAAGCAGTTCCGAGATTATCTTCGCCACCCAATATTTGCAGGATGTGGCGCCCAATGCGATGATGCAACATGACTATCCCCGCACACTGGGAGGCTTCCATATCTTTTGCCCACTTGGCAGCCTGGTGGAATCTTTTGAATTTAATGACGGCACTCCTTTCTCGTTTACAGATCCCCGTTATAATCCACTTGACCTGGGACAAAACCGGGACGCCCGTTTGAAATATACCGTGTTGTATAATCTGCAGAATTTTAAAAACTTCAGATATATCACACACCCGGACTCTGCAGCATCTCAGGACCAGCTAACGCTTACCAAACAGGCTACCCGCACCGGCTTCTGTAACAAGAAATTCAACTCCGAAGTGTTTTCCGGAGACCTGCAGAATTCAGGGATCGATCTTCCCGTTATCCGTTATGCAGAGATACTGTTAAGCTACCTGGAAGCAAAGCTGGAAGCTGGTGATGGCATTGATCAAGGCCTGCTGAATGCTACGATTAATAAGGTGAGAGGCCGCAGTACAGTGAATATGCCCGGGATAACAGTTACTGATCGCGCACAACTGCGGGTACTGCTTCGGCGGGAAAGGCGCAACGAACTTGCTTTTGAAGGCATTCGTCTGTGGGACTTGCTCCGTTGGAAAACAGCTGCGCAGGTACTGCAGGGAGATTTCTATGGTGCACCCTATCCTGGTGCTCAGAACCTCAGAATGAAAGGAACAACACCTGATCCTTACAGCCGCTGGTATGTAACCTCTAAAGCTTTCAGAGCCGGAACAGATGAGGTATGGCCTATCCCGCAGGGGGAAGTAGATATTAACCCTAACCTTAAATAATTACGCATGAGACTATTTCACACCCGTGTATGGCTGATCTGTGTTTGCCTGCTGAGTTGCTGGTGGCCTCCGGAAATGCAGGCTCAACAAAAAAAACAATTACCTAACATCATACTCATCCTGGTGGATGATGCAGGCTATGCAGATTTCAGTTTCATGAGTAACCGCCTCATTGCTACTCCCAATATAGACCGCATAGCCAACGAAGGGGCCAGGTTTACCAACGCTTACATGACTTGCTCTGTATGCAGCCCTTCACGCGCTGGTATACTTACGGGCGTAAACCAGGCCCGCTTCGGACATGTGTACAATTATGTGCGGGGTGTAACTTATAATATACCTGCCGATAGCTTTGGCCTGCCTTTATCACAAAGGCTGGTAGGCGATTATCTGAAGCCATTGGGATATACTACGGGTATGGTTGGCAAATGGCATGAAGGATTATCTGCACAGTTTAGGCCAGATAAACGAGGGTTTGATTACTGGTGGGGATTTCTCTGGGGCGCCAGCAATTATCTTACCGGCAAAGCCAAAGAAGTGCAGGAAGATGGGGTAGCTATACCTGCCGATTCCATTCCTTATATGACCGATGCGATCAGCAATCAGGCATTAGGCTTCATTGAACGTAACCAACATGCTCCTTTCTTCCTGTATGTATCGTTCAATGCGGTACATGCACCTATGGAAGCTGAACCTGCTGCGCTGGACAAGTTCAAAGGGAAATTCGCTGATAAAGGACGTGTTGCCAAAGCAGCAATGACCTGGAACCTCGACGAAAATGTGGGCCGGATATTGCAAAAACTAGATACATTACACCTGCTCGAGAATACCCTTATCATTTTTACCAATGATAATGGTGGACAAACCCTGAGCTTTTCGGATAACTACCCGCTCCGGGGAAAAAAGGGCGATTTGTATGAAGGCGGGCTGCGTGTGCCGATGGCCATGATGTGGAAAGGTAAGGTACAACCGGGATTGGTATACAATGGCCCGGTGACTTCCCTTGACTTTTTGCCTACTTTTCTTGCTGCTGCCAACACAGACGCCCGGCAGTATCCTATGCTGGAGGGGATCAACCTGCTACCGTTTGTGAATGCTGCAAAAAGAAAAGCACCGCTGTTTAACCGGTCGCTCTATTGGTATATTGGTCTTGACAGGGGAGCGGTAAGAAGTGGCGACTGGAAGCTGGTATGTTATCCAGGCCAGCCACCTGCATTGTACCGGCTTTCAACGGATATCGGTGAAACAACAGAATTATCGGCACAATATCCGGCCAAAGCTAAACAGCTTTTCCGGTTGTATTCAAAATGGCAGCAATCGCTGCCCACACCTTCCTGGATACCACAACTGGAAAAAGACCGGAATGAAATTCAATAAAAACAGAGAAAAGATATGAACAGACTTCTTATTTTCTTATGCTGCTTTATTGCTGCGCCCATTTGCCGGGCGCAGCAACAAAAACCCAACGTGGTTATTATCTATGCCGACGATCTGGGCTATGGAGACCTCAGCTGTTACGGTGCGAAAATGATACAAACACCGAATATTGATAAACTCGCCGCACAGGGAATGAAGTTTACACGTGGGCATGCCACTGCTGCTACCTGCACTCCATCCCGCTATTCACTGCTTACCGGTGAATACGCCTGGCGAAAAAAAGGTACCAATATCCTGCCGGGGGATGCGTCACTGATAGTGCCCACCAACAGGACCACCCTGCCCATAGTCTTTAAAAAAGCCGGCTATCAGACAGCTGCTATCGGTAAATGGCACCTGGGATTGGGAAATGGGGGAGAACCTGACTGGAACGGCGAGATTAAACCAGGACCCAATGAAACGGGATTCGATTATTCCTTTTTCTTCCCGGCCACAGCAGACAGGGTACCCACTGTTTTCATCGAAAACCACCATGTTATAGCGCTGGATACTACCGATCCCATTACAGTAAGCTACCAGCATAAGGTAGGAGATGATCCAACAGGGAAGGAGTTTCCACAACTGTTAAAAATGCACTCCACGCCCGGGCAAGGTCATGATCAGACTATTGTAAACGGCATCGGTCGTATTGGATATATGAAAGGGGGAAGAACTGCGCGTTGGACCGATGAAGAGCTGGCATTTACCTTCATCGATAAAGCAAAAAAATTCATCCGCCAACAGCAGCAACGTCCTTTTTTCCTATACCTCTCATTAAGTGATATCCACGTGCCACGCATGCCGGGAACTGCGTTTAAAGGCATCAGTAAGCTGGGTTACCGGGGCGATGCAATATTACAGATGGACTGGTCTGTAGGGCAGGTCATGCAAATGCTGGAAAGCCTGCATCTCGACAAAAATACCATCGTCATTTTCAGCAGCGACAATGGTCCCGTTTTGGATGATGGCTATCAGGACGGCGCCGTGACGCAACAACACGGGCATCAGCCAACAGGGCCTTTCAGGGGCGGTAAGTATAGTATCCTGGAAGGAGGTACCCGCGTCCCTTTCATTATACATTGGCCTCACAGCATAAAACCTGGGGTCAGCGATGCATTGGTAAGCCAGGTAGATCTGCTGGCCTCCTTCGCTGCAATGTTCAGACAATCTTTACCGGATAATGATGCAGTAGACAGCTGGAACCTGCTGGATGCTTTTTTTGGTAAATCAAAAAAAGGCCGCTCCTCTTACGTGGAAGATGGTAGCTCTATGGCCTATATTCAAGGGGATTGGAAATATATTGTGCCAAAAGCAGGCCCTAAATTAATGGAGGCTGTCAATATTGAAACCGGCCTTGATACAGCACCGCAACTGTTTAACCTGAAAAATGATCCTGCGGAAAAAAATAATATGGCTGCTGCTAATGCCGCGCTGGTACAGCGAATGGCTGCTGCGCTTGAACAGGTTAAAACGTCTGGTCGTAGCCGTTAGTATAAATAATATTGGTGGATAAAAACTGATAAGAGATGAGCCAACTAGCTGTATGCCGCATTTGCTGCTGGTGTATTTGTTTAAATTTTTTGCTGATAACTGGTATACAGGCCCAAAAAAAGAAAGCGGATAAACCCAATGTTATCTTTATTTATACAGATGATATGGGAAGGGGATTGCTTTCCTATCATGGGCAACAGATTGTACCAACTCCTAATATAGATTTTCTTGCCAGGCAGGGAATGTACTTTAACCGGGCATATGGCAGTATGTACTGCGCACCGGCAAGAGCAAGTATGCTCACCGGATACAGTGATGTAAGGAAAGGGAAATTCTCGCTTAACCGGGCTGGCATTTATATCAACTATCTCCAGGGCCGGTTAACACTCCCCGAAGTAGATGCTCATCTCGCCCGCTTTGAAGAAGCGGAAAACCCCGGTATGCTGCTGCCTCAGGTATTCAAAAAAGCAGGATATACAACGGGAGAAATTGGTAAACTCGAATGGGGGTTCGCTACCTCCCGCAAACAGATGCAGCAACATAGCTGGGATTATTACTACGGCTACCTGGATCATCGGATGTGTCATGGATTTTATCCTATGGTTATGTTTGAAAATGGTAATCCTGTACCTATCGCTGGTAATACCCGTCCGGATTCTTATATAGACAGTGCTGCACTGAAATCAAACGGGCCTCACCCGCAGTTCGCAGAAAACCTGTTCATGGAAAAGGCACGCGACTTTATCATCAATAATAAAAACAAGCCCTTCTTCCTGTATTACCCAACCAATTTGCCACATGGTCCAGTTTCAGTGCCAGCCATTGATCCGCTGTTTGTTCATAACAATCAGCTGACGGAACGCCAGAAAATGTACGCATCCATGGTAAAAATGGTAGATGATAATGTGGGTAAATTTGTACACCTGCTGGACTCTTTGGGCCTGACAAAAAATACACTGATCATTTTTGGAGCAGACAATGGACATTTCCTGTACTATGAAGGCAGAAAAGTGCAATATGATAATATCCATACCAAATTTTATAGCGATCAGGGTGCAGATATATTTAACGGCAACGATAGCCTGGCCGGACTGAAAGAAAGCAACTGGGAAGGAGGCGTGCGGGTACCATTGGTGTATTACTGGCCTGGTAAGATAAAGCCGGGAACAGTGAGTAATGAGCTGATCGCTAATTACGATCTGGTTGCTACTATGGCAGACCTGCTGCAGGTACCTCTGCCGGATAAGAAGGATGGAAAATCCTATCTCCCCGCACTTTCAGGAAAAAAGTTTACACCACATGATTATATCGTTTTTTCTTCTTTCATAGGTCCGGCACTGGTCACAAAAGATGGGTGGAAACTACGAAGCTATATACTGGGTGAACAACAGGGCTTTCAATTATATCACCTGCCAACGGATTACCGTGAAACGAAAGACCTGGCTGCTAAATACCCGCAAAGAACTGCATCTTTAAAACAACTGTTAATGAAGGAATGTAACGGGCAATTGTCTAATGGTGTGTTTCAGCTTATGGCACTTCCTCCTACAGAAATGGAGGATGTTAAGCGCGAAAAAGCAGGGCAATTGAAATAAACGTATCCTGGAAAGAAAACGTTTGGCTACCGGCCGGTTGCTTTAAGGTTATTTGCTCAGCTGTATGGCCTTATCCATTACTTCATCCCGGTTTTCCCGGACACCCTTTATTGTTCTCAATACGGTGATGTCAGGTGAGATGCCTTTGGTGAAATGTTGGGTGCCATCGTGATTGGTCACTTTTAGTCCGGAGAAGCTGAAGCTGTAGCCCCCTGGTAATGAAACCCGGGTAACATCCCCGTTAGCGCCGGCGGTAGGTTCGCCTATAATGGTAGCCAGTTTCATTCCTTTGATATATCCCATTACAGATTCTGCATAACTGATAGCACTGCCGTTGGTGAGGAAAAACACTTTCCCATTGATATGAGGGGTCGCTTTTTTGAGCTTCCATCCCGTTTTATGCCATCCGGCTTTTTCATGGTCAGGCAGCATCAGCTCTTGCTTTTGCATCCATTGATGATCTTCGGATTTTTGTAGTAAGTGGGGGATAATAGAAAATCCATTCATGTCTTTTGGGTAACCTCTTAAATCAAAGATCACTGCCTTTGCCGCAGCCAGTGCCGGCAGCTTAGGTTTTATTTCTTCCCAGGGCATTTCGCTCAGGTTGACGTATATGGTATTCGGATCAATTTCTTTATAACTAACCTGGGGAGGCCGGGTAGTATAATACTTATTGGCACTCATACTAAATGGCAGTGTTATTGAGCGGTT
This sequence comes from Chitinophaga sp. H8, assembly GCF_040567655.1. Classification (NCBI taxonomy): domain Bacteria; kingdom Pseudomonadati; phylum Bacteroidota; class Chitinophagia; order Chitinophagales; family Chitinophagaceae; genus Chitinophaga; species Chitinophaga defluvii. The sequence continues at coordinate 431,748 of NZ_JBEXAC010000003.1, forward strand.
TGGACTCCCGTCGGAGCTAACTGATAACAGCAGACTGTCGGTATCAGGACCGGAAGACAGGGTGGTGAGGGTACGCTCCATTAATGCATTGGGGGTACCGGCAGCTACTGTCAGCATGGTGCTGTTGATATAGCTGGTTACCGGTTGCCCATTAATAGCCGTGATCACATCGCCGGGTACTAAACCTGTTTCCGGAGATAAAACGGCCGTAATTACCAGTTGTTTTTCGAGCCATTCCCATTTTAATGGCAGGTATGCCATTGTTTTGAAAGCAGGATAGGCAACATAAATGTGTCCATCCCGCATTTTGGCGGTGAGTGTTTTTAAGGTGGTACCAAAATCATCCGCGGTTTTATCATTATAACAGTCTTTCAGTGCCTGGCGCAGGTCCTGGTCCCAATTGGTGGTCCATTCTTTATAATAAGGATGGAAATGCTGGAATACATTCCAGGTAAGGATAATATCGGCCAGCCTTACATATAGATTGTTGCCCGACAGGCGCTCCGGTATTTTTGAAGCAATATCTTTATTCATGCGGGCAATTTGTGCAGTATCCGTAAGAGGATAGGTTTGATGTCCATCTCCCCAGAGTGCTACCGGCATTATGATAGAGATCCCACTGCCAATATCTTTTTTGATGGTAGTACCAGCGGGTAAATTGTCTTTGAAAAGCGTGGTAGTAGCTTGTACGGGAGCGGGCACTGCTGCTCTTTCCATCAAAAGTGATTGTGTACCCGTGTTGGCCTGCCGGTCGGTAGTTTTTACGGTAAACAAGAGATCTTCTGTATTAAAATACCAGGCGCGTGGCGCTTCTTGTGGCCGGTCCTGTTCAAAATCACCATTCACAGCCGGGATGGTTTGCCAGCCCTCTTCGGTTTCGATTTCCAGTTTAACGTCATCCAGTAACAGGGTCCCCTGGTTCATAAGAAAACATCCGAAAGCGATCATGGTGGCATTGGCATCTATCCTGCCCATAATGGTGTCCCGGCGCCAGCTTTCACTACGACCGGTTACGGGACGATTGCCCATGTTATCAAAAAAGCCTTGCCCCTTATTGTCAAGATCCACTCTTAACCACAGCTGGCCAGTACCTTCGGTCAGGTTTTCTGCTTTTATCGCTGCACTATAGCGTACCATCCGGCCCCGGAAAAGCTGGGCAGGTATGGAGTTGGTGATCGTGCTGAAATTAGATCCCTGCTTTTTGGGGGGAGCTGCCTTGATGTAACTATTGGTGCGGACAGCCTGATAGGTTTCGGTATTGTTGCCTGCTCCATAGCCATTGTACTGCCACTGTACTGTTTTCATCCCCGTAGTGCTGGCAGGGGTAATAGCTGCCTGGTTAAATATGGGATTGCTTCCGGTAGGAAACAGTTGTAAGGAAGGGGCAATGGGCTTAAACAGCTCCTCCAGGGTTTGTTGTAGTTCCTGCTGATTAGCGGCCTTTTCTACCTGCTGTGCACCATAAATGGCCAGCTTATCCCAATCTGTCATCACTACCGCATCACTGGGATGGAAATAGCGGACATAACCATAAAGCCGGGCAAAGGTGTATAGGTTTTCTGTTTGTTGCTGGGTTTGGGCATAGGAGATAGCTGTAGGAAGAAAGGCTAACCCTAATAACAATTTTAGTTTCATGAGGCGGATGATAAAGGTTTACGTATTTGAAAATAATTAATCTTTCATAAAAACAGGGAGGAATTCTACCAGCGGGCAAAAAGCACTGTTCAGAGGTGATTTCTACCTTTTGTACGCCTTCGGGATAACAGGCCGCAAAAAGCTAGTGAGAATGTGTTTTTATTTGATTATCAAGTAAATATGGATGAAAGAGAACTTGTTATGATGGGGATGAAAGCAGGCAGGGAAGGATTTGGGGGGAATAATGAGTAGGGCTGCGGAAAAGCGGAGATTATTCCGTATCTTTGCCTCCCCGTAAAAGGGAACCCGGGGATAAATTCCGGGTAAACAAAATTAATTGATAAAATGACAGAAAACAACATTCCTAACGAACAAAACGCTGAACAACAGGTACCGCAGGCTGCGGCTGAAACAGCGACAACAAATGCACCTGTTGAAACTCCTGCAAAAAAAGCACCGGTAGTAGAAACTGCCCATGATGATTTTGACTGGAGCGTTGACAAACGTAATGTTTCTTCTTACAGCAAAGAAGAAAAAGAAAAGTACGATCAAACGTACGACAGCACTTTCAAAGTGTTTGAAGAAAACAGCCTGCTTACTGGTACAGTAGAAGGTTTAACTAACACAGATGTAGTGATCAACATTGGTTTCAAATCTGATGGACTGATCTCCCTGAACGAATTCCGTGATTTACCAGGACTGAAAATCGGGGATGAAGTAGAAGTGTTAGTGGTTGAAAAAGAAGACCGCGATGGTAACCTGCACCTGAGCCGCAAACAAGCGCGCATGAAACGTGCATGGGAAAGAATCGTGGAAGTTTACAAAACCGGCGAAGTGGTTACTGGTACTGTTACCAGCAAAACTAAAGGCGGCTTGATCGTTGATGTTTATGGAATGGAAACGTTCCTGCCAGGTTCACAGATCGATGTGAAACCAGTTACAGACTACGATCAGTTTGTAGGCAAAACTATGGAGTTCAAGGTGGTGAAAGTGAACGAAACTATCCGCAACGCGGTAGTATCTCACAAAGCACTTATCGAAAGCGACATCGAACAACAAAGAGTGGATATTATCTCCAAACTGGAAAAAGGCCAGGTATTGGAAGGAACTATCAAAAACATCACAGACTTCGGTGCTTTCATCGATCTGGGTGGTTTGGACGGTTTGTTATACATCACCGACATCAGCTGGGGCCGTATCTCTCACCCAAGCGAAGTACTGCAAATGGATCAGAAGATCAACGTTGTGGTACTGGACTTCGACGACGAGAAACGCCGTATCAGCTTAGGCTACAAACAACTGACCCCACATCCATGGGATACTTTACCAGCTACCATCACTGAAGGTGCTAAAGTAAAAGGTAAAGTAGTAAACATCGAAGATTACGGTGCATTCCTGGAAATCATGCCAGGTGTGGAAGGTCTGGTTCACGTATCTGAAATCTCCTGGGCTTCTACTCCTATCAACGCTAAAGAATTCTTCAAATTAGGCGAAGAATACGAAGCAGTGGTAGTTACCCTGAGCAAGGATGAGCGTAAAATGAGCCTGTCTATCAAACAATTGACAGAAGATCCTTGGGCTACTATCGAAACCAAATTCCCGCTGGAAAGCCGTCATAAAGGTATTGTGAAGAACATTACCCCTTATGGTGTGTTTGTAGAGCTGGAAACAGGTATCGGTGGTATGATCCACATCTCTGACCTGAGCTGGATCAAACGTTTCAATCACCCAAGCGAATACACTAAAGTAGGCAACGAAATAGATGTAGTTATCCTGGGTATTGATAAAGAAAACCGCAAGCTGAGCCTGGGCCACAAACAAATTGAAGAAGATCCTTGGAACACTTTCGAAACTATCTTCCCGATCGGATCTATCCATGAAGGTACTGTAGTGAAGAAAGATGATAAAGGTGCTACTGTTCAATTACAATATGGTCTGGAAGCATACGCTCCTGCACGTCACCTGAGAACTGAAGACGAGAAACCAATTAACGTAGAAGATGTGAAAGAATTCATGATCATTGAATTTGACCGCAGCGAAAAACGTATCCTGGTATCTCACTCTAAAGTATGGGAACAAGTGAAAGCTGAAGAGAAAGAAGCAGTAGTGAAAGAAAAGAGAGCTGAAGCTGACAAAACCCGTAAGGCAGTGAAAAACATTCAGGGTAAAGTAGAAAAAGCTACTTTAGGTGACCTGGGTGCTTTAGCTGAACTGAGAGAAAAATTGAAACAGTCTGAAGGCGGCGAAGAAAAGAAAGCTGACTAAGTAATTGTTTTCAAAAAATAAGAAGAGCCCTGGTACTTGTACCGGGGCTTTTTTATGCCCGGCACATTTTTACCGGATATCTACTGTGTAGAATTGCTGACCTATAACCTATAGCGGGCATTTGCTGCATTGCTTTGCCAAGATTCTAAAAATAAAAAGATGGGATAGTATGGGATAGTAGATAAAACCGGAACACCTAATTTTATTTTAATAGATACAATAGTTTAACCATTTTCTTTTCGCGTTGGTACTAGATACATGTCATCATGAATTAATCTGATTCTTTTCAGTGCATGCTTTTTAATACTTGATACTTGTTGCTTTGGGGCGATACGAAAGCTTATTGACCATACTTTACCACGTTGATATTAAACATAACTCCCTTTATGAAGCTAAAGTCTATTATGGGAAACTGTAATATACAATTACACATAAAACCCCGGTTACGGACAGGCCTGGGTATCCTTATAACCGCCTGTTGTAAAGGCACTATTAAAGTATATACTAAACGATGAAACGAAGTTATTGTCATTGGATTTTTTGTTCAGCTTTTTTGATGGGAATACAGCACGTCCGTGCCGGAAACTTGCTACCTGCGGCTCCTTCAGCAGTAACTGTTACAGACACCAGGTGTGAATCGAAAGTACATCCTGTGGGGATCATGGCAGAAACGCCTGCATTCAGCTGGAAACTGTCTGCCACTACACGTGGTGTAAAACAAACGGCATACCGGGTGCGTGTGGCCTCTTCCCGTGATGCATTAAATAGCGCCCCTGATCTGTGGGACTCCGGGCAAATGCCTGCCTCCCAAAATACGTTTGTTATTTACGGTGGTAAAAAACTGCAAAGTGCACGTACCTATTACTGGAGTGTACAAACCTGGAATAATAAAACGGCGAAGGCGTCCTGGTCGCCTGTAGATTCTTTTGCCACCGGTATTTTACAACAGGAAGAATGGGATGATGCCTCCTGGATAGGTTATGAAGCGCTGGCAGAAGACAAAAAGGTATTTCCGGGTATACATCATGTAGGGAAAGTAAATGATGAAAAAACAAAACAACGCTCCATTGTACCTTACCTGCGTAAAAGTTTTGCGGTCAGCAAAACAGTAAAGCAGGCGCTGGTATTTGTGTCCGGTCTTGGTCAGTATGAACTGCACCTGAATGGGCATAAAGTAGGGAATGATTTCCTGGCTCCCGGCTGGACCAATTACAATAAAACCTGTTTGTATAATACCTATGATGTGACAGGGCAAATACAACAACAGGAAAATGTAATTGGCGCGATAGTAGGTAATGGCTTTTTTAACATTAACCAGGAAAGATACAGCAAGCTGCTTATTGCACAGGGATACCCTATGCTGCGGTTGCAACTGGTGATACATTATACGGATGGCACCACTAAGAAAATCATTACGGATAATACCTGGAAAGTTACGCCTTCACCAGTGGTATTCAGTAGTATTTATGGAGGGGAAGACTATGATGCACGACTGGAACAAAGCGGCTGGAATGCACCTGGATTTGATGACAGTAAATGGCAAACGGCATTAACCGTGAAGGGACCTTCCGGAGAAATGAGCGCACAAATGTCTTATCCATTACAGGTGAAAGATAGTTTTGAGGTGAAGCAGGTTTACACGCCGGAGCCCGGAAAATATGTCCTGGATTTCGGGCAAAACGCGTCTGGTATTATACGTATAAAAGTGAAGGGTGAAAAAGGGGCAGTAGTACGGATTACCCCAGCAGAACTGCTGGATGATAAACAATTACCTCACCAGGGCGCCAGTGGCGGACCCTATTCCCTGTCATACACGCTGAAAGGAAATGGTGTGGAAGAATGGGAACCCCGGTTCACTTACTATGGATTCCGTTATGCGATGATAGAAGGCGCAGTGCCTCCTGGTGTGGCTGCTGGTAATACTACGGTGCAGCTTACGGATATCCGCTCATTGCATACCCGCAACAGCGCTCCTGCAGCAGGGAGCTTTGCCTGTTCGGATACGCTGTTCAACAAAATACACGCCCTGATCAACTGGGCCATACGCAGCAACATGGCCAGCGTGTCTACCGATTGTCCTCATCGTGAAAAGCTGGGATGGCTGGAACAAACCCATTTATTGGGAGCTGCCTGTGGATACAATTATGATATCCTGCACCTGTATAACAAAACAGTAGACGATATGATTGCCTCCCAGCAGCCTGATGGGCTGGTACCTGATATCGCACCGGAATATGTAGTGTTTGATGGCGGATTCCGTGATTCTCCGGAATGGGGTAGTGCTTCCATATTGGTACCCTGGTATTTGTATCAGTGGTATGGCGACAAACAGGTACTCTCCAAAGCATACGATATGATGCAACGGTACCTGGATTATCTGGGTACCAAAGCAAATGGACATATCCTGAATTACGGTTTGGGCGACTGGTTTGATATGGGGCCGGGTGCTCCGGGCGAATCGCAGTTAACACCGATCGCACTCACGGCAACGGCTGTATATTTTCAGGATGCAGACTGTATGCAGAAAATTGCAGATATTCTGGGAAAAGAACAGGATGCGGCAAAATATGCGCAACTGGCAGCGGGTATCCGCAAGGCATTTAATGACAAGTTCTTTGATCCGCAAACAAAGGTATATGCTACCGGTAGCCAGACTGCTTATGCCATGCCTTTGTACACCGGACTGGTAAATGAAGCCGACCGTAAAGCTGTATTTGAAAACCTGGTGCAATCTATTCACAAAAGCAAAAAAGCGCTCACTGCCGGTGACGTAGGATATCACTACCTGGTAAGTGTGTTGGGCAAAGGAGGAGCTTCTGAATTGCTGTATGAAATGAATAACCGGGATGATGTGCCAGGGTATGCTTATCAGCTGAAACATGGCGCTACTGCACTCACAGAATCATGGCCGGCGTTACGTTTTGTATCTAATAACCATATGATGCTGGGCCATTTGATGGAATGGTTATATAGCGGGCTGGCAGGTATCCGGACCGTGGAAGGTGAACCTGGTTTCAGCACCGTTTTAATACAGCCGCAACCGGTAGGTGACATGAAATGGGTAAAGTCAACTTTTGAAACCATGCAGGGACAGGTTAAAGTACAATGGCAGAAAACAGGTACCACCTTTACGCTCGATGTGCAGGTGCCACCTAATACTACTGCAAAAGTAGTACTGCCGCCGTGCAATAATAACAGTATTAAAGAGGGAGGCAGCCATGTTCAAAAAGCTGCCGGTGTAGAGAAGGTAGTAACGGAAGCAGGCAAAACGACCATCACCATAGGTTCTGGTGCTTATCATTTTGTAGCCGCATTGAATTAAACAGGTATGAAAGCAGGATTATTTGGAATAGGACTGGCTACCTACTGGCACCAGTTTGATGGCTTGAAAGCAAGGTTGGAAGGGTATCAGATGGAAATCGCTCAACAATTGAGTGCACAAGGGGCAACAATTGTAGATGCCGGTCTGGTAGATACGATCGAAAAAGCAAGGGAAGCAGGGGATGTTTTTAAGAAAGAAGATGTGGCGGTGATATTCCTGTATGTATCTACCTATGCTTTGTCGGCTACCGTATTGCCGGTAGTACAGAAAGCAGGTGTTCCGGTTGTGATCCTCAACCTGCAGCCAACGAATGCAATTGACTACGAATGGTTTAATAGTTTGGGCGACAGGGGCCTGATGACGGGAGAATGGCTGGCAAACTGCCAGGCATGCGCTGTACCGGAAATAGCGAACGTGTTCAACCGTTGTGGTATTGCCTTTCATCAGATTACAGGTACACTTTATGATGCGGAGGCCTGGCGCGAGGTGGAAGAATGGATTGCCGCTGCCCGGGTAGCTACAGCGATGAGCCGGAACAGGTTAGGTGTATTGGGGCATTACTACAATGGTATGCTGGATATTTATACGGATCTGACACTGCAGGCGGCTACTTTTGGAGGGCACTTGCAGCAGCTGGAGATGTGTGAACTGGCGTTGTTCAGAAAGCAGGTAACGGAGGAAGAGATACAGCATAAAATATCGCAGATCTATGAAGAATTTGAGGTGCTGGATGAATGCCCGGCAGCAGAAATTCAACGGGCTGCTCATACTGCTGTTGCGTTGGATAAACTGGTGGCGCATCATCAACTGGGCTCCCTTTGTTATTATTACGAAGGCACGGCAGACAATGAATATGAAGACCTTATCTCTTCTGTGATAGCGGGCAATTCCATTCTTACCGCTCACCAGGTGCCGGTGGCTGGAGAATATGAAGTGAAAAATGTACAGGCCATGAAAATCATGGACCTGTTTGGTGCCGGTGGTTCTTTTACGGAATATTACGGACTGGATTTTAATGATGGGATCATTCTGATGGGGCATGATGGGCCGGGACACCTTGCCATAGCGGAAGGCAAACCATTGCTGAAACCTTTAGGCGTATATCATGGAAAGCCGGGTAAAGGACTATCGGTAGAAATGAAAGTAAAGCATGGCGATGTCACTTTGCTTTCGGTAGTAGAAACCGGGGATGGACAATTAAAGTTGCTGGTGGCAGAAGGAGCATCTGTACCAGGCCCTATTTTACAAATCGGAAATACAAATAGCCGTTACCGTTTCCCGCTGGATGTTAAGTCATTTGTCAATAATTGGAACAGGGAAGGGCCGGCACATCATTGTGCTATCGGAGTAGGACACCTGGCATCCAGGCTGGAGAAATTAGGGGCAATATTGGGAATAGCTGTCGTAAAAGTATGTTAGCGATCATGCCATCATAACTAAGGGGCTGACCATTACTTTGAAGTGCCCCCAAAAAGTTAGACACTTTTGGGGGCATTTTTTATGAAAGAAAGAAGTAAATACAGGTTAAAACAAGCTGCGATAGCATTCATTATTTTTTAGCCAAATATTTAAAGCCTGGCCAGCATAGCATCATTGAATTCCAGTAAGGAATCCAGTTTCAGATCTGCCAGTGCATAGCGGCTATCATTTCTTCTGTGGGCCTCCGGTACAACTACGGTTTTCATCCGGGCTGCTTTGGCAGCAACCATGCCGGTTACAGAATCTTCAAAAGCAATACAATCAAGCGGACTGCTGTGGAGTGCCTGGGCACACGCCAGGTATACAGCAGGATGAGGTTTGCCATAAGGCTCAAATTCGGCGGAAGAAACAGCCTGGAAATAATCTTTAATGTCCAGATGGCTTATTACCGATTGTATCAGCCGCATAGGGGAAGAAGAAGCCAGCCCTATCTTAAAATCCTTTTGCCGGAAATAATCCAGGATGTAATGGAGGCCTTCCATACTTTTACCCTCGGTCAGTATTTTATCTGTTACCGTATCCACAATTTCTGTAGTTACCTGGTCGGTGCTTTTATTTTCCCACTTAAAGTAATCATGCCAGTAATCCACTACTTCCGTAGTGCGCAATCCGGTAGTATGGGCGGCCAGCTCCCTCGAAATTTCCACGCCCACGGTAGCAAATACTTCCTGCATCGCGATGCCCCACAACGGTTCAGAGTCTACCAGCAGGCCATCCATGTCAAATATTACTGTATTAATCATATCGTTTTAATGCCTTTTTGCGCCGCAAAGATAGGTGATTTAAAAAGCATGGGGCCACCTGACCAGTAACTGCCTGAACAGGAAAGTGATTTACCGGAAGCAAAAACAACCTAAAACACGCGTGGGATGCTGTTCCTGTACCATAACAAATAGTTATAGCACATAAACAACGGTTATACTGCCGGGCTTGGAATATTAATGATTAACTATTTTTATAGTATATATAATTTGTTGAAATTAAATATATTAGTTTGTATTTGGCCAGATGATCTACCCTGTTTAGATCATAAGAGCAGCGGTAGGCTGGCCGGGCACTTTGAAAATTATGGGCCAATACCAGCTTTTTTAGCAAAAAAGGTTTTGGAATTATGATGGGGGTTTCTATCTTTGTATTACTCTACTAAAACGATAGGGAATATGGGTTTCAATGGACGTCAATACGGTATGGGGTGTTGTTGCTGTAAATCAACAGCATAGGAGGTTAAGTAGACCTGTAATGATGATTAACGCAGTTTAATCATGATATACGAGCCTCCGACATGCGTTACGGGGGCTTTATGGTTTTTGCGGGAGCGAGAAGCGCCACGGCCAAAGGAAAAAGTAAAAAAAAGATACCAAAATATTTACCACCACCTGAAAACATTTTATCATGCAAAGTTTCAGAACCGAACTGGAAAATCCAATTGTAGCGCGGGATATCATAGACCTGGAGAAGAAAATACGTTTGTTTCGCGAAGGTAAAGTACCTGATGAAAAGTTCCGTAGTCTGCGATTGGCCAGGGGCATATACGGGCAGCGCCAGCCTGGTGTGCAGATGGTGCGTATTAAACTGCCTTATGGTAAAATGACCCTGCAGCAATGGAGGCGTATATCGGATATTTCTGATGAATATGCAATCCGTAACCTGCACCTTACCACCCGCCAGGATATCCAGATACACTATGTAAGCCTGGACAGAACACCGGAAATGTGGTCCAAGCTGGAACAGGATGGGGTTACTATCCGGGAAGCCTGTGGTAATACGGTGCGTAATATCACTGCTTCTGATAAAGCAGGTATAGACCCTAATGAACCTTTTGATGTGGTGCCATACGCAGATGCTGCTTTCCGTTATTTCTTACGGAATCCGGTTTGCCAGGACATGGGCCGCAAATTCAAGATAGCCTTTTCTTCCAGTGAAGCAGATTCAGCCTGGTCTTTTATGCATGATGTAGGTGTAATTCCCAAAGTAAGAGAAGTAAATGGAGTACAGGTACGTGGTTTTAAAGTGATGGTAGGAGGCGGATTAGGTGCACAGCCTGCATTGGCTTATGTGGCCTTTGAATTCCTGGAAGAAGACCGTCTGATTCCTTACATAGAAAATGTACTGCGTGTATTTGACCGGTATGGGGAAAGAACCAGCAGGAATAAAGCACGTATGAAATTCCTGATTCAGAAAATAGGCATAGAAGAGTTTGAACGCCTGGTAAAGGAAGAGTATAAAGCCGTAAAGGTAAAACAGGTAAAAGTAGATACTGCGGTGTGGGATGCGCCCGTATTACCGGCGCCCGGTGCAGTGCTGCCAGCTTATACTATTAAGGACCCGAAGAAGTACGAAGCCTGGAAGATCACCAATACTTTCCAGCAAAAGCAGGAAGGATATTATGGCGCTTATGTAAAAGTAACCCTGGGTGATGTGAGTACAAATGCTGCGCGTCAGATGATCGATGCATTGGCAAACGTAATTGCGGATGATGTGCGCGTAACGGCCAACCAGGGCCTGCTGTTCAAATACATCCTGCCGGAGCATCTGCCATATGTATACAGTGTACTGGAAACAGTAGGTTTTGCCGAACCTGGCTTTGACAGCATTGCCGATATTACCGCATGCCCCGGTACAGATACCTGTAACCTGGGAATCTCCAGCAGCACAGGTATTGCAGAGGTACTGGAAAATATTATTACAGAAGAATTCCCGGATCTGATCTACAATAAAGACATCAAAATAAAGATCAGCGGGTGTATGAACTCCTGCGGCCAGCATGGTATTGCCAGCATTGGTTTTCATGGCAGCTCTATGAAAAGCGGTGGCAAAGTATTACCGGCATTGCAGGTATTACTGGGCGGTGGCATCCTGGGGGATGGCCTGGGCCGTGTAGCCGATAAGGTGATCAAAGTCCCCAGCAAGAGAGGTCCGGATGTATTACGCTCCCTGCTGCATGACTATGAAATCAACGGACAGGAAAACGAATTATTCAACGATTATTATGACCGTCAGGGGGAAAAATATTTTTATGCTTTGCTGAAACCATTAGCTGATCTGACCAATTTACAGGACCTGGATTTCGTAGACTGGGGTAAGGCAGAAGATTATGCTACTGCTATTGGTGTGGGTGAGTGTGCTGGTGTAGTGATTGATCTGGTAGCTACCTTGCTCTACGAAGCAGAAGAAAAACTGGACCTGAGTGCAGAAGCAATAGCAAACGGTGCTTATGCAGATGGTATCTATCATGCTTATACTTCTTACATACAAGGCGCCAAAGCACTGTTGCTGGGAGAAGGGGTAAGCTGTAATACACAGCATGGTATCATGAATGATTTTGAAAAACACTTTGTGGAAGCAGGTAAGCTGGCTACCGGAGGTTTCAAATCACAGGTACTGCAGATTAACGAACATGAGCCTACGGAAAGTTTTGCCCGTCAGTATTTTGATCAGGCAAAAGTATTCTACAATGAGGCACAGGAATACCGGCAGGCGGCAGCAGTAAATGCATAAGCTGCAATATTTATCAGGTATTCATTTTATTCAATTATCGACCATTCAAATTAAACACACATCATGCAGGATATAAAACCGAAAATAACATTGGTAGGCGCGGGACCTGGGGATCCGGAATTAATCACGGTAAAAGGGTTGAAAGCAATTCAGGAAGCAAAGGTTATTTTATATGATGCTTTGTCTAACAATGAATTGCTGGAGCATGCGTCGGCCAGCTGTTTAAAACGTTATGTGGGAAAACGTGCCGGAATGCACGTATATTCACAGGACGAAATAAACCACATGATTGTGCAATATGCACTTGCTTACGGTAGTGTGGTGAGGCTGAAAGGGGGCGACTCCTTTGTGTTTGGCCGTGGACAGGAAGAAATTGCCTACGCCCGTCAGTTTGATATCGCTGCGGAAGTAGTGCCTGGTATCACCAGCGCTATTGCGGTACCTGGTATGAGTCAGATTCCGGTAACTGCACGTAATGTAAGTGAAGGTTTCTGGGTAATTACAGGTACTACACAAAAAGGTAACCTGTCCCGCGACCTGCAATTTGCCATCCAGGCCAATACTACTGTGGTAATACTGATGGGAATGAGTAAGCTGGCAGATATCACAGCGGCTTATGCAGCACAGGGGAAAGGAAATACGCCTGCTGCTATTATCCAGAATGGTACCCTGCCTACGCAGCGGTTGGGGCTGGGTAATGTGGCTGATCTGGAACTGATCGCGGAAAAAAATCACCTGCGCAACCCTGCAATTATTGTTATTGGAGAAGTGGTACGGTTCCATGAAGCGTTCCAGCACTTACAAACACAAATTGCGGCTGATTTAAAACTGGCTGTATAATATAATATGGAAGAAAATCATCTGTTTCCGGTATTCTTTAAACTTAACCGCCTGCAGGTATTGGTGGTAGGTGGTGGTAATATCGGGCATGAAAAAGTGAATGCCATGCTGCAAAATTGCCCGGAGGGTAATATTACAGTGGTGGCAATCACTTTTCTGCCTGAACTGGAACAGCTGGCTAAAACCTTCCATAATATCACCCTCATAGAAAAACCCTTTTCCTGCGGCGACCTGCTGGGTAAAGACCTGGTAATAGCCGCCACAAACGACCGGGCGCTCAATACCTGCATTTGGGAAAAGGCGAAGGCCAGCAAAGTATTGATCAATGTGGCAGATACGCCAGAGCTTTGCGATTTTTACCTGGGCTCCGTTGTGCAGAAAGGAAATCTGAAAATAGCCATCTCTACCAATGGCAAATCACCTACGGTGGCCAAACGCCTGAAACAGGTTTTACAGGAAGCCATCCCCAATACCCTGGACGAGGTGCTGAATAAACTGCATATCATCCGGGATAAGCTGAAAGGTGATTTTGCTGCCAAGGTAAAAGAACTGAATAAAATCACCGAAGTATTAGTAGCTCCTGCAGCAGAGGAAACCCCTAAAGAAGATTAACCCGCTCCGGCTAATTGTGCAGCCATTATATTTGCACCTATTCTAATTTATTTTATGGAATTACAGGATCAGCTTATTGATGCTACCGTAGCCTATGTAAAACAGGAACTGGCGGGCGCAGAGGGAGGACACGACTGGTGGCATATATACCGGGTATGGCAATCGGCAAAACATATTGGCGCTACCGAAAGCGTCAATATGCTGGTGGTAGAATTAGGCGCTTTACTGCATGATATTGCAGACTCCAAGTTTCACGAGGGAGATGAAAATATCGGACCGGCAAAGGCAGCGGCATTTATGCAGCAGCTCCAGATACCTGCGGAAATAATGGAGCACGTCGTAAATATTATCCGTCATATCTCGTTTAAAGGGGGGAATAATGCCCGTACCTTTTACTCTGCCGAGCTGGGCGTAGTACAGGATGCTGACCGGCTGGATGCGATAGGTGCTATTGGTATTGCCCGTGCCTTTAATTATGGCGGATTTAAAAACAGGGCTTTACACGACCCTGCGATTGTACCGGATCTGCATATGACGAAAGAAGCATATAAAAATAGCACTACCCCTACCATCAATCACTTTTACGAAAAATTACTGCTGTTGAAAGACCGTATGAACACTGCTACCGGGAAGGCGATGGCGGAAGAAAGGCATCAGTTTATGGAAGTATTCCTGGATAGATTTTATAGGGAATGGGAGGGAGAGAAATAGCGATTAGCTGTTGGCTGTTAGCTTTTAGCCCAATGCAGCGAAGAATGAATTTTGTTGAAAGGAATTGCCCTTTAGCCAAAAACAGCGAATGTTTCACTAAACATTCGCTGCATTTAAGCTAATAGCTAACAGCTAATAGCTAATAGTGCTATCCTTTCGTTGCCTCAAAAAACAATGCCTTCAGTTCTTCGGCGTCCTCAGGTTTCATCTTGCCACCCAGGATCAACCTTAATTGTCTTCTGCGCAGGGCGCCGTCAAATAATTTTTTTTCTTCTTCCGTGTCAGTTAAAATGGGAGGTACCGGTCTGGAATTACCATTAGGATCCAGGGCTACAAAAGTCATGAAGGCTTCATTGGATTTGTAGCGGTATTGTTGTACGGGATCTTCTCCCCACACCCGCATGTGCACTTCCATGGAAGTATTGAATGCACGGCTTACTTTGGACTCGATATGTACTACGTTGCCCAGCCGGATAGGATTTTCAAATGAAATATTATCTACAGAGGCAGTTACAACCGGTGCGCTGCAGTGTTTCATGCAGGCCAGTGCCGCCGCAATATCCATCCAGTACATTAAACGGCCCCCCATCAGGTTACCAAAAGTATTGGTGTCATTGGGAAGAACCAGTTCTGTCATCTGGATCAGTGAATCTTGTGCTCGCTTGGGCGCTAATATCATTATATAAGGTATTTCGGCCGCAAATTTACGCCAATGTAATGAGAAATCCGTCCGGACAGCGGCGAATAGCAAAAGGGGCGCCCTCCGGGAGCACAGGAATACTGCATCTCAGGATAATGCCGTTACAATTTATACACAAAATGGGGAATGTCAAACCCTTTGTGGTAGCTGGTTTCGGGAGAAGGGCAAAAGCTTGTGTGAAAAACTTACTTGGGTGGGAGGCAAATTATTGTAACTTTGCATGACCTTCGGAAGTAATTTACTTGACAGGAAACACCAAAAGCAGTCCGGCACTTCCTCATAAATAGGTCAGGTATTTAGCAGAATTTTAGTTTTTATGGCAAAATATATCTTCGTTACGGGGGGTGTTACTTCCTCTTTGGGTAAAGGAATTATAGCTGCTTCGCTGGCAAAACTATTGCAGGCTCGTGGCTTAAGGGTGACTATTCAGAAGTTTGATCCGTATATCAATGTGGATCCAGGTACATTAAACCCTTATGAGCATGGGGAATGTTACGTAACCGAAGATGGTGCAGAAACCGACCTGGATTTGGGTCATTATGAGCGATTCCTGAACACGCCTACATCGCAGGCAAATAATGTGACTACCGGCCGCATTTATCAAACCGTTATTAATAAGGAGCGTGAAGGTGCTTACCTGGGCAAAACCGTACAGGTAATCCCGCATATCACCGACGAAATCAAACGCCGTATCCTGTTGCTGGGCAAAGACGGTAAATATGATATCGTGATTACCGAGCTGGGGGGTACAGTGGGGGATATCGAATCCCTGCCTTATATCGAGGCGGTTCGTCAATTACAATGGGAACTGGGTGAAGAGGATTGCCTGGTGGTACATCTTACACTGATCCCTTACCTGAGAGCGGCAAAAGAGCTGAAAACAAAGCCTACCCAGCACTCTGTACGTTTACTGAGCGAATATGGTGTACATCCGGATATCATCGTATGCCGTACGGAAGAACCGCTGTACCGCGATCTGAAAAAGAAAATTGCCCTGTTCTGTAATGTACAGGTAGAAGCCGTGATTGAGGCCAATGACGTAGGAACGATCTATGAAGTTCCACTGGAAATGATGCGGGAGAAACTGGATGTTACCTGTTTGAAAAAACTGGGCCTGCCGGTAGAAAAAGAACCGGAACTGGTAAAATGGCGCGAATTCCTCGACAAACTGAAATATCCTAAGTCCAAAGTAACTATTGGTCTTATTGGTAAATATGTAGAATTACAGGATGCTTATAAGTCTATCCTGGAATCTTTTATACACGCCGGTGCATTGAATGAATGTAAAGTAGTGGTACAAAACATCCACTCTGAACACATTACACCGGAGAATGTTTGTGAAAAGCTCAAAAACCTGGACGGCTTGCTGGTAGCACCTGGCTTTGGTCATCGTGGTATTGAAGGCAAGATCACCGCTATCCAGTATGCCCGCGAAAATCATCTGCCGTTCTTTGGTATTTGTCTGGGTATGCAGATGTGCGTAGTGGAATATGCCCGTAATGTATTGGGCTGGAAAGATGCACATTCTACAGAAATGAACCCCGATACCCCACATCCGGTGATCAACCTGATGGAAGAACAAAAGAAGGTAACCGTAAAGGGGGGGACCATGAGGTTGGGGTCTTATGCCTGTGAACTGAAACCAGGTACGAAAGCTGCGGAGATTTATAATAATGCAGCTACCATCAATGAAAGACACCGTCATAGATATGAGTTTAATAACGAATACCTGGAGCAGTTTGAACAGGCAGGTTTAATACCTTCAGGTAAAAACCCTGCCAGCGGTCTGGTAGAAATGGTGGAAATAGCAGCACATCCTTTCTTTGTGGGATCCCAGTTCCATCCGGAGCTGAAAAGCACCGTGGAAAGCCCGGCGCCATTATTCGTATCTTTTATTAAAGCAGCGAAGCAATACGCAGAAAATAAAAACAACAAGGCCCCGGTAGCTGAAGAAAAAGTAGCTCACCAGGAATAGTCCTGTACTGATAATATTACCAGGCAGTTTACAGCAGGCAGCTCATGAAATCATTTTCATCCGGCTCCTCCCTGTAAACTGCCTTTTTACTTTTACATCCTGATAACCTGTTGGCAATCAATTGTAAACCGCTACAGGTACGCGGTAACCAGCCTATATCTTCCGCCTGCCTCCTTTGTTTACCGCTATTTTACCGTTATTAACATGCCTTTGGCCTAAAAAGGCTGTTCAAATCATAAATCATGCTTACCTTTGCTGCCTAAATTTTAATTGCATTTCATGGATAGAAATTCGGTTATAGGGTTTTTACTGTTAGGCGTTTTGCTGGTAGGATACATATTTTTTAATCAGAAACAGCAGACGAATGCCAACATCGAAAAAGCCCGGCAAGATTCCATCGCTAATCTGAATAAGCCTAAAACACCCGTTGTAGATACAAGTAGCAGCACCGCAGTAGCTGGCAGTACCCCTGATTCCCTGCAACTGGCAGGTCAATATGGTGCTTTTGCAAATGCTGCTTTAGGTACTGCTCAAACTGCTGTACTGGAAAATGAAGTGGTGAAAATCACCCTGAGCAATAAAGGCGGACAACCGGAAAGTGTACAGCTGAAAGACTTTAAAACATTTGACGGAGCGCCATTAATGCTGGTAAAAGGCTCTTTTAACCGCATTTCCCTGCAGGTGCCCGCTAATAATAATACCTTAAATACTGCCGATCTTTACTTTACAGGTGGCCAGGTACAAAAACTTACTGATGGCAGCCAATCTATCAGCTATCGCCTGCCTACTTCCAATCCGGCACAATACCTGGAATTTGTATATACGCTGAAACCGAAGGGATATATCGTAGATTATACGATCCGCGCCATCGGCCTGGAAAATGTACTGCCTTCCGGTCAGAATTTCCTGACCCTGCAGTGGAACAGCCAGAGCGACAAGCAGGAACAGGATATGCAGAACGAACAAATGAACAACCAGGTGCATTACAGCTATGCAAATGGTGAACATGATTACTTTACCCTTTCCCGTACCAGCCATGAAAAGCTCGAAGGCGGCAAACTGAAATGGGTAAGCGTAAAACAACAGTTCTTCAACACTACTTTTATTGCTAAAAACGGGGATTTTGCCAGTGCAGATATCAGCACCAAGGTACCTACCAGCGGCAATATCGTAGGACAGGCATTCTCTACCCTGCAAATACCTTACAACCGCGCACACGATTTTTCTTTCCCGATAGAAATCATGTATGGTCCCAACCACTACAAAACCCTGAAGTCTTACGACATGGGGCTGGAAAAGATCATCCCGCTGGGTTCCGGTATCTTTGCTTTCGTAAAGTATGTGAACAAGTGGATCATTATCCCGGTATTTAACTTCCTCAGCGGATTTATCAGTAACTATGGTGTGATCATCATTTTGCTGACTGTCTTTATCCGTTTGCTGATAGCTCCTTTTACTTATCAGAGTTATGTATCTGCGGCCAAGATGAAGGTGTTAAAGCCTGAAATTGACGCGCTGCGGGCAAAACATGGTGATGACCAGCAGGCTTTTGGGGTAGAACAAATGAAACTGTTTAAAAGTGCAGGGGTAAGCCCACTGGGAGGATGTTTGCCGGCATTGCTGCAGTTACCTATCCTGGTAGCGATGTACAGCTTCTTCCCGTCTTCTATTGAGCTACGCCAGGAAAGTTTCCTGTGGGCCAAGGATTTGTCTACTTACGATTCTATCCTGAACCTGCCGTTTGATGTTCCTTTCTATGGGGCACATGTCAGCTTGTTTACCATCCTGATGACTATCACCAGCTTGATCCTGGCGTTTTATAACCGTGGTATGACCGATCAGAGCAACCCGGTAATGAAATACATGCCTTATGTAATGCCCATCATGCTGTTAGGTATCTTTAACCGTCTGGCTGCGGCTTTAACTTTCTACTACTTCCTGTCCAATGTGATCAGTATCCTCCTGCAATGGGTGATCCAGACCTTTATCATTGACCATGATAAGATCCACGCACAGATCCAGGAAAATAAGAAAAAGCCGGTGTCTAAATCAAAATGGACAGAAAGACTGGAAGAAATGCAACGCCGTCAGCAGGAAATGCAGCAACAGCGTAAAAAATAGTAATAACAACAATATTGCATGCAAAAGGAAAGCCTGGCTCGCTTATGAGCCAGGCTTTTTTATGTCATCTGCTAACCTGGCTGGCACCTTATTTGTTCCATAGAGAGAAGCACGTTTTTATTTCACTTTAAAACGATCATCTTATGGACAAGAAGGACAAAGCATTGTTAATGGACAAAATCCTCCGGGAACTGGAAGATCTTAAAAATTCACAGGCATCACTGGTTAAAAAGATAGGTCAGATAGAAGCAGATAATATTAACCTGGGCGATCAACAGCTGGAAAAATCACTGTCAGCTATCTATGACAGCATTGCCAGCGGTACAGATCAGGTAACGAGCCTCGTAACAGACTACCAGCAAAAGCGGGATAAGTTTGTACTGGATAATAACCTCCAGGAAGCCTTATCCGTTTCCGGTAATGCAGGTTGATTAATAACATTCATCCACCTAATGCTCTCGCAGGTGGCGAAGTGGAATTAAACAATGCACTTACGTATTTTACAAGGGCTGACCCAAAGGCCAGTTTCTCAAAGACAAAAAATGTATGGCCCTCCCTGGAGGGCTGTATGTTTTTTGAGAGCGGGTATGCACATACCAATTCTCTTTCCTCCCAAACTCCATGCAGTATTGGGAAATTGGCTAGTGCACAAAATTGAAACAATAGTATACAAGCTGAAGGACCCCACATTATATATTTGCGACTCGATTATCCACGTAATGAAAAATTGAGTCTTCCATGATCAGAAAAAAATGCTTGTCCGGTCTATACCCCGGAATGGGCTATGCAGC
This sequence comes from Chitinophaga sp. H8, assembly GCF_040567655.1. NCBI lineage: Bacteria > Pseudomonadati > Bacteroidota > Chitinophagia > Chitinophagales > Chitinophagaceae > Chitinophaga > Chitinophaga defluvii. Next base: position 451,697 of record NZ_JBEXAC010000003.1, read on the forward strand.
CACGAATGAAAAATGCCCCCGACGCTCCGGCATATTAATGCGGGCACTCTTGTTTTGCTGGCTAACGCTTTTCTTCGCCAGCGCTCATGCACAAACTGTTACACTCAGCGGCAAGGTGGCCGATCAGCAAGGTACTCCCTTACCCGGCGTGAATGTAATGGTGAAAGGGAGCAGCAAAGGTGTACAAACAAATGAGAAAGGTATCTACACCATTGCGGTGGATCCTGGAACCAGGCTGGTATTTTCCTTCCTGGGTTACGCTTCACAGGAAATAGGGACCACCGGCGGGCAAAAACTGGATGTGACGCTGGAAGAAGAAGGTACTTCCCTGAACCAGGTGGTGGTGGTGGGATACGGAGCCCAGCGGAAAGCGACCCTCACCGGAGCAGTTGCCAGTATAGGTAACCGGCAAATCAATACTTCTACAAACAGTAACCTCCAGCAGAACCTGGCTGGTAAACTGGCAGGAGTGAAGATCACTACTAACTCCAGCGAGCCAGGGGCCTTCCAGTCGCACATTAATATCAGGGGGCTGGGTGCTCCGCTGATTGTGATAGATGGGGTTACGAGTGATATGAATACCTTCAACCGCCTATCAGCTGCTGATATCGCATCTGTTAGCGTACTGAAAGACGCTTCAGCAGCCGTTTACGGCGTACAAGCAGGAAATGGGGTGGTACTGGTGACTACCCGTAATGGTAATGCTGATGGCAAAACCCGTATACAATACCAGGGCAGCTATGGCTTAACGCGCCTGGGGAAATACCCGGAGGCAATGAATGCTTACGACTGGGCCCAAATGATCAACGAAGTAGCCCGCTCCGAATACGTGCCGCAACCGGAACCATTTTCCAAAGAACAGCTGGAAAAATTCAGAAATACTCCCGGCTTAAACCTGATGGATGCCTACATGCGCGATTTTGCACCGCAACAGAACCACCAGCTGAATGTTTCCGGCAACACCGGTAAGAACAACGATGTTACTTATTTTCTTTCCGGCGCATTGTTCAACGACCAGGGCAACTACCGTTCCGGCGATCTGAATTATAAACGCTATAACTTCCGCTCCAATATCAGTGCGAAGCTGGCCCATGGCTTGTCAGTTGACGTAAAGGCGGCGTATATGGCTGATGAAAGAAATACACCGGATCAGGGCGCCTGGAATATGATGAAGCAGATGTGGACCACCAGGCCGGTGAACCCCATGACAGGAGAAGTGCTTACATCCCTCTATGCCAACAACAACCCCCTTTACCCGGCGGATCTTGGCGGAGAGTTTAATCCTGTAGTGAACACGGATAAGGATAATGGTGGTGGTTATCACAAGTGGAACCAGTACCAGGTGCAAGCACAGGCTGCATTAAACTGGGAAGTGCCTTTTGTTCAGGGTTTGAAGGCTAGGGCCATGTACAATTACCAGCGTACAAATATGGAGCATAAAGGCCTTAGTCCCATTTACCTGTTGTACACTTTCAATAAGGCGACTGGCGAATACAAAGGGCGTATACCTTTCGGTAGCGTGAACAGGATCACCCAGAATCACGACTATACGTCGCAAACCGGTTACCAGGCATCGCTTGACTATGAACGTACTTTTCAACGGCATCATGTAAAGGGATTATTCCTGTTCGAACAGATTGTTTCCCAGGCAGAAGGTTTCGCTGCTGCGCGCCAGTTGGTGTTGCCTTCATTGGATAACCTGGCAGCGGGAGAGGCAGATAAAACACAGGTGATCGGTGCGGGTTATCCTACTGCCTATGCTTCGCAAGGTTTGGTAGGCCGTTTGAATTATGATTTTAGTGATAAATATATTGTGGAATTCAGTTTCCGCTATGGTGGCTCGTCCAAGTATGCAGCTGGCAACAGGTGGGGATTATTTCCCTCTGCTGCCCTGGGCTGGCGCATTTCTGAAGAAAAGTTCTTCAAAAATACCAGCGCATTGTCTTTTGTGGATAACCTGAAATTCCGTGGGTCTTATGGGGTATTGGGCGATGACCGTGGGGCTGCGTACCAATGGGCTAGCGGGTATGTTTATCCTGCCGGTGCTTACTATTTCGGTGCTACGAAAGTGAATGGCCTTACCGACCGGGGTGCTGTGAATCCACTGTTCACCTGGTACAAAGATAAAATGACGAATATCGGCGTAGATGCTACTTTCTGGAAAGGATTGCTGGGCGGCTCTTTCGATTATTTCCGCCGCGTACGTACCGGTTTGCCTGCCAAAAGAGTGCTGACCATTCCCGGTGTTACAGGTGTGGGACTGCCGGATGAAAACCTGAACAGCGATCAGACCGCCGGTTTTGATTTTGAAGTGAATCACACGCATCATCTTGGTGCATTACGCTACTCCCTGTCTGGCAACTTTGTGTATAGCGTCAGCAAAACCCTGCATGCCGAAAGAGCACCGTCCCGTAGCTCCTATGATAACTGGCGGAGTAACCCTACTAACCGTATGCAGGGCACCTGGTGGACGATGCAGAACGAGGGTTTTATTACACCCGGAACAGACATCTTCAGCTTGCCGAATGAAGAAGGTGCCTACCAGAATTCCATGTTCACCCCCGGAGATTATCATCATAAGGACCTGAATGGCGATGGTTATGTAGATGGAAACGATATCATGCCATCTTCTGATATGGTTGTTACCAGCGCTCCCTTAATACAATATGGGTTTACGGTGGATTTGTCCTGGAAAGGTATTGATGTGAACCTGCACTTTATGGGCGCTGGCAAAAAGTACGTGAATTTCATGGAGTTCCTGAAAACGCCTTATGTTTTCGGTGGTGCTGCTGGATCGCTGGCATTTCATAACGACCGCTGGCGGCAGGATGAAAACGGCAACTGGATCGAAGGGGCTATGCATCGCTATCGTAGCGGATTTACACCGAATGAGCGGGATGATGACCGGTCCATCCAGAACGCTTCTTACCTGCGTTTGAAAAGTGCGGAGATCGGCTATAACCTGCCTGCCGGGCTTATTAAACGGGTGGGACTGGAGAATGCCCGCATTTATGTGAACGGCTTCAACCTGCTCACTTTCACGCGACTGAAACACATAGATCCGGAGAATCCCGGCATCACGAATCTTAACTGGGGCAATGGCCAGGGTGATGATACTACCTGGGGATACATCTATCCTGTAACCCGCAACTATAACCTGGGCCTGAGTATTACTTTCTAAAAAGAGAACATTATGATCCGCAGTATAAAAAAACTTTGCCTGCTAAGCATGGCTGTTTTATCAATGGTATCCTGCAGCGATGTGCTGGACCGCACGCCGCCGGATATTGTTACAGAAGAGGAAGCATTTAAAACATCTGCTGGTGTACAGGCTGCCCTGGCCCGCTTGTACAGCGAAGCGCCGTTTGAAGATTTTATTTTTGGTGGCGGTGCCGCCGATATGGCGTTTAATGCACGCGAACAGGAAACATTGACTGGTTATGCATTACACGTACCCAATAATGAATATGGTTCACAATACATCAACGGCAATGGTGATATGGGGGACTCCTGGTTCAATTACAGCGCTATCCGCAACATCAATAAGTTCCTCGCCAACATCGAAAAATATGGGGCTAAATTTGATGAAACACAGGTGAAAGCCTGGAAAGGTGAGGCGCTGGTATTGCGTGCCTGGGGCTATTATGCGATGGCAAAACGGTATGGCGGCGTACCTTTGGTGGATAAAGTACTGGACTATAATTCACCGGATGATATTCCCACCTTACAACTACCGCGCAACAGCGAAAAGGAAACCTGGGATTTTGTACTGAAAGACCTGGATGCGGCTATTGAACTGTTGCCACCCTCCATAGGCGATGGCCGGGTGAACCGTTATGTTGCGTTTACATTAAAAGCCCGGAGCGCGCTCTACGCCGCCAGCATCGCCAGGTTTAATACGATCGTGAAAACGGATGAGAAAACAGGTAAACAATTGCAGGGGATACCCGGGCAGGAAGCCACTGCCTATTACACCATTGCATGGAACGCAACGAAAGAAGTGATCGGTAAAGGTGGGTATAGTCTTGTGAGAAGTGAAAGTACAGATCCCTTCGTGCAAGCAGAAAGCTATCGCAAGATGTTCCTGAACCCTCAATCCGGTAACGAAGATATTTTCGTGAAGTACTATAACTACCCCGATTATACGCATAGCTTTGATATGACGCATGTGCCCTGGGGCCGTTTTAAAGGAGGAAATGCATGTCCTACAGTAGACCTGCTGGAATTGTATGAGTATCTTGATGGCCGGCCCGGCACTACCAACATTCCGCAGCCTGGCCAGTATTCTGCGGGCTATCCTAACCGCAGGGATTTTTTCCGTGACCGGGATTATCGTTTAGCCGCTACTGTAATGATGCCGGGAGATGACTTTCAGTCTGTTGACCAGACCGTAACCGATTTAGACATCAAGGCCGGAGAAATAAATGCTGCGGGTACGGAGCTGACAGACATCAATTACCGCGGTGCCTGGGGCATGGGAGCGAATGATCAGACCCAGACAGGAATGCTCCTGAAAAAATACCTGGACGATACAAAGCTGCACTCACCTGCTGCCGTTGAAAGCTCACAACCCTGGATTGTGATGCGTTATGCCGAAGTGCTGTTGATCGCTGCGGAAGCAGCCTTAGAGAATAACGACGCTGCTGCGGCGCTGCCATACATCAACAGCATCCGCAACCGGGCCGGCCTTCAGCCATTGACAACCGCCAAAGTAACCCGTGAAGAAGTGCGCCGCCAGTGGATCGTGGAGCTCGCTTTTGAGAACCAGAATCTGTGGCAGATGCGCAGGTGGCGCGTTTATACGCCTAAAATGAGCACCACTTTCAGAGAACGGGGGATCCGCCCATTCCTTGACCAGCCTACCAAACAATGGAAGTTTAAAACATTCTATACCGGAAAGGGAAAAGTGTATCAACCTATCTATTACTATAACGCTATACCATCCGATGAGATCCGCAAGAACCCGGCGCTGGTGCAGAACATGGGTTACAATAACTAATTAAATGCTAAAAAGATGAACAGACTGATTTATATTTTTTTCGGTTTAGTATGGATAACCCTGGCGCCGTCCTGCCAGAAAGGAGATAACTATGACGGGCCTAATGCCAGCTTCTTTGGCGCACTAACAGATGCAGAAACAGGAGAGCCCTTCCAAAGCGAACAACCGAACGGTTTCCGGCTTAAATGGACAGAGCTGAGCCATGGCAATAATGTGCAGCCAGATTTTTTCTGGGGGATGCAGGATGGTAAGTTCAACTGGAACTTTGCATTTGGATATGCCGGTGCCAACTATGAAATAGTGCCGATCGAAGGCGCTTTCGCGGAGCCTGCGCCGCAAACCTTTAAACTGGATGCTGGTGGCCGTGTAGAGATCAATTTCAAGGTAACACCCATTCTGCGGGTAGCAGCCACGCACCAGCTTGCGGGATCCATGCTGACTGTACAGTATGTGGTAACCCGCCCTGCCAATAGCGGCAACGGTGCTACGGAACTATCACGGGTACTGGTATCCGGCAAAACGAAATACCTGGGCCTCGCAAACCAGGGCGGCTTCGAAGAATCGCTGAGCAGTCCTCAACGCGCACTGACAGAAGAGGACCTGGGAAAGACCATTACCGAAAAGATCACCCTCATACCGGGGAAGAAATATTTTATGCGCGTGGCCGCTAAAGCAGCCAATCCTTCCGGCAGGGTCAATTATTCACCGGTAGTGGAGATCAATGTTCCATAATGCTGTTGTATTTTAATAGGATATTACGAAAACATATGCCTATGTACAAATTGCTGATCACTTACTGCTGCCTGCTCTGCTGCTCCCTGCAGGCACAGCCATCCTTGCCCGCATTGCCGGGGAAGGATAGCTATACCCTCCGGCAGATAGATCACAGGAACGGTTTGTCAAACAGCAGCATCATGTGTTTGTATGAGGATAGCGACCATCTCATGTGGATTGCCACCTGGGATGGCCTGAATATGTTTGATGGCTCCATGTGCAAGGTATTTAACTATAACAGCAAGGATATCGGGCATAGTATCGGAAATAATGTGATCAGGCAGGTAATGGAAGATAAAGCCGGGAACATCTGGGTGGTGACGATTGAAGGGGTGTCGCGTTACAGCAAAGCTTCAGGTGATTTTCGTCATTATTTCTATAAAGACAGCTCTTTTAAGAATGTAACGAAGAAAGACTTTCGAATCCTGAAAAACAGCAAGGGAGATTTGTATTGCTTTTCGAAAAAAGCTGCGCTCGAAAAATATGATTCACTGCATGACCGGTTTACCGGTATAAAGCTGGAAAAGGCTGGTAACATTGTGCAGAAGCCAATGATAGATAGCAATGACCGGTTATGGATCATGGACAATAACGGGGGGCTGGATGTATACATCCCGGCTGCAACAGGATTTACCAGGCTAAAGAATTTTGCTTCGTCGCTTGGGTATGTGTATGATTATTTCCTGGTAGAAGGTAAGATATACGTGGTAACGGATCAGCGCAGGCTGTATGGTATTAACGACAGATTGGAAGCGGAATACATAACAACGCTGAAAGCGAATGTGCGGCACATGATTGTTTTTAACAAGCTCTTTGTCTTCGCGAATACACAGAAGGGATACCAGGTGTACGACCGTAATTTTGATCCCGTCAATACGCTGGATGCCGTGATGGCCCCATTGAAAGAGACAACCATCGATGCCCTTTGTGTAGCAGGTGGCAAACTCTGGTGCGGAACAGATGGTATCGGTGTGCAATGCATTGCTCCCAGCCACCGGATCTTTTATGAAATGCCGCAGAAGGGTGGCAATTTGCCCGGTGATTTCCGGATGGTGCGCGCATTCTGTGAAGTGAATGGTGACCTTTGGGTAGGTACCAAAGCTAACGGGATCATCACCCTGCGCTCCTTCTTTAAAGACCCCGGAAATCCCGTGATCGGTAAACGGATCACTGCGCCTCAGGAAATTGACAACAATAAGATCTATTCGATTTGTAAAGGACGCGATAGTTTGCTGTACATCGGTATTGACGGGGAAGGTATCAACCTGTATGATATGGCGCGTAATAAATTCGTGAAGTGGAATGATGTAGAAAAAGGGGGGCAAAGCGCAGATCTCCGTTTTGTTTTTGCCATACTGCCCGATGCAGATGGTACTATGTGGCTGGGTACAGATGGTGCCGGCCTCGTTAACCTGCGCGTGGGACGTACTGCGGCCGGCGGATATAAACTGCTGCATTACCGGCAATATCTTTACGATGGTACTGCTGCGGGACCACCTAATGATATTATCTATTCCCTTGCCCATGGCAATGATAACCGCCTATGGGTGGGGAGCCGTTACGGGGGATTGAATGTGTTTGATAAAAAGACGGGCGTCTTTAAAACCTTCAAGGCCTTCACCTATGAAGAAAGTTTGTCACACAACGATGTGCTGGCCTTGTATGAAGACGGCAACGACCGGTTGTGGATCGGTACCAGCTATGGTCTTAACTGGATGAATGAACAGGATTGGAAACTGGCGGAGCCTGTATTTCACAAAATAAATCGTGATGACGGCCTACCCAGCAACACCATCCACGCTATTACCGGTACGCCGGAAGGGAATGTATGGGCCAGTACCAACAATGGCCTCGTATATGTTGATCCTTCTTCCAGGTCAGTTCGCCGTTTCCAGGATACAGATGGTTTACAGTGTAACGAATTCTGCGATGGTGCAGTCTGGAATGATGATAACGGATGGGTGTTTTTTGGAGGCATCTATGGATTCAATTATTTCCCGGTACAAAACCTGGAAGGTAGTGATGCGCCTTTCAACTTACTGCTGAAAGAGCTCCGGCTCGCCGGAAAAATGCAGCATGCATTCTTCGTATTAAAACCGGGAGCTGCTTCTGCCAGGGAGCTCAAGGTAAAGCCGGGGGATAACTATTTTGAGATGAAAGCCAGGATTATCAATTTCTCCGGCGCTGAAAAAGCCGAGTACGCCTGGTTCCTGGAGGGATACGACAAAGTCTGGCACTATGAAGGTAACAATGGCAACATCAGCTATTACAACATACAACCTGGCACTTATGTACTGAAAATAAAATGGAGTAACGGCGAAGGCAAATGGATGGAGGGAGCAGCTTTTACACTGCAGGTGCAACAATACTTCTGGCTGCGCTGGCCCGCATTGCTGGGTTATCTGCTTATTATCGGCATGGCCGGTTACCTGTTTGCAAGATACCGCCGAAATAAAACGAAGATCCGTCATCAGCTGGAGATGGAAAAACAACTCCGCCTGAAAGACGATCTGTTGCACAAAGAACAACTGACTTTCTTTACCAATATCACCCACGAGCTGCAAACACCATTGACGCTCATCAACAGCTCAGTAGACAGGTTCCTGTATAAAGAGCGGCAGCGCACAGAAGTACGGTCAGACAGTATTCATTTTATTTCAATTGTGCAACAACAGGCCTCCCGCCTCATTTACCTGGTGAACCAGGTGCTCGATTTCAGGAAAGTTGCTGCAGGTCATCTGGCAACCAGTTACTCTTGTTTTGATATTTCAGGATTACTGTCGGGCATCGCTTTATTGTTTGAACCATTGAGCATCCAGGAGAACCGGCATTATCTTGTTGCTGTGGAAGCGGGTATAGAAGGTTACAGCGATAAAGATAAGCTGGAAAAGATCGTGTTCAACCTGTTGTCCAATGCATTCAAACACTCCGGATATGCGCACGAAGTTTCCTTTAGCGTGCAACGGCAGATAGCGGCGCAACAGCTGGAGTTGAAGGTTACTAATTCGGGATGCCAGCTTAGTGACTATCAGTTGCAACGCATCTTTGACGACTATTTTGTGGTAAATGATAAAGCAGGAGAGCAGTACAGTCACGGCATCGGGCTCACCTTTACCCGGCAGCTGATAGAATTGCTGGAAGGTACTATCACCGTTAGCCGGGAAGATAGCTGGATCACTTTTACGGTGCAGGTCCCATTGCGCAGTGGCCACCAGCAAGCAGCGGAAACGGTCAAACCATCTTACCTGCTGCAATCCATCACGGATGGTTCGGTGGGAGATGCAGGATTACCAGTAACGGAGTATAACAAACGCGCATTGATACACACATTGGAAACAGAAGATCCTGTTGCTGTGCTGATTGTTGATGACGAGCAGGGCATCCGTTATCTGCTCAGGGACATCCTGCAGGAGCACTACATCGTGTATGAAGCGGAAAACGGGCGGCAGGCGCTGGAGATCTTGTCTGCTAATCTACCGGACCTTGTTATCAGTGATGTAATGATGCCGGAGCTGGATGGTCTTGCATTATGCAGAAAGTTAAAAGACAGGCCGGAGACCTGCCATATCCCGGTTATTTTGTTGAGCGCCAAAGGGGCAGTAGATGAGAAAACAGAAGGGTATGACTCTGGTGCAGATGCCTACATCCCCAAACCTTTCCAGACCCGCTATCTGCTTACCCGTGTACGCAAGTTGCTGGAATACCGGCGGCAGATACGCGAGTTGCTGAAACAGCAGGATCCAGGAAGCGCCATCTTTAAGGAAGATATACCGGATGAAGACAGAGTTTTTCTGCAAAGCATGATGAAAGTGATCATTGATCACATGGAAGATATTGACCTGGATGCTGCTTTCCTGGAAAAGCAGTTGGCTATGAGTAAGATACAGCTGTATCGTAAACTGAAGTCGCTGGCCAATATGACGCCCGCTGAATTTATACGCCACATCCGCATGCAGAAGGCGGTGTACTACCTGGAACATTCGCAGATGACGGTCACAGAAATTGCTTACAAAGTGGGCTTCAATAATCACTCTTACTTCTTCAGGGAGTTCAAAAAAAAGTATCAGTGCTCCCCGCGTGAATACAGGACTAAACAACAGATATAGCAAGAACGATATGAAACTTAAACTGACACTTATAGTCTGGCTGCTGGGCAGCTGGAACGGCATTGCTTTTTCCCAGCCACGGCAGGTATTCAACGCTTCAGCACTGGAATGGAAACTCTGGGGATACCGGCCGGAAGGATGGAGGAACGATTTTGATTTCCACCATTTAAACGGCCCGAAAGCACAGGAGCGGAATATGCCGGTAACTGTACCGGGGTCTGTAAACAAAGCCTTACTGGATGCAGGTATCATTGATGACTGGAACATCGGCGGCAATTGTTTTGACGCGGAATGGCTGGAGCACAGGAGTTGGCTGTTTGTAACGCGTATACCAGATAACTGGTTGCGCAAGGGGGAACAGATATTATTGCATTTTAAAGGCCTGGATGATAATGGTACCGTACTGGTGAACGGGAAGACGGCGGGCACCTTCAACAACGCATTTATTCCCTATACTTTTGATATTACGCCATTGCTCAAAGAAAGCGGCAACACACTGGCTGTAGCGTTTAACATGCCCCCGGCTTACCTGGGACAAGTAGGCTGGACTTCGCGCATCCGCGATTGGAAACCGCGGTTCTATTATGGCTGGGATTGGATACCGCGCACCGTGCAGATAGGTATCTGGGATGATGTGCTGCTGGAAACAAAAGCACTGCAATGCCCTGAAATTACTGAATTGCAGGTAACAGCACAGGCAGACGAAGATAAGGAAAGTGGCAGCCTGCAACTGGCAGCCACCGGGAACATGGCGTCCAGGAAAGGTACTGTACTGGTAACATTAAAAGACCACGATGGGCGGATGGTGTTGCAGGAGAAAATAGCCGCAGCAGTATTTGAAAGAGGTAAACAATATACCGGGCTGGAAATAAAACGATGGTGGCCGAATGGCTGCGGTGAGCAGCCTTTGTATGATCTCACCTGCACCTGGTTGGATGAAGCAGGGAATGAGCAAGAACGTATCACCAGGAAGATTGGGTTTAAACATATCCGCTGGTTGCCCGCCAAAGGCGCACCGGTAGTTGCAGATCCATGGATATGCAGCGTGAATGGGACACCTGTTTTTCTGCAGGGAATTAACTGGACGCCTATACGTCCAAACTTCGCTGATCTGCGGGAGAAGGATTACCGGCGTTTGCTGGAAACATACCGTTCGCTGGGCATAAACATGATCCGGATATGGGGCGGCGGCTTCGCGGAAAAAGACTGGCTGTATGATTGCTGTGATGAATTGGGATTGATGATACAACAGGATTTTCCGCTTTCCTCCAGCGGGCTGGATAACTATCCGCCGGAATCTCCGGAGCTGGTGCAGCAGATGGCGGAGACGGTAAGGCATTACGTGAGCCGGAACCGGCATCGTGCATCTATGTTGCTATGGTGTGGCGGCAATGAGCTATACGAATATGGCGATAACGCTGTTGTAAGCACCCGTCATAAAATGATCGGAATGATGGCTGCGATGGTAGCCGCACTGGATCCCATTACCCGCTTTGTGCCCGGTTCCCCTTCTGGCATCAATATCTGGGGCGGACGGAACAACTTCGGTAAGGGCGTGAACTGGGATACGCATGGTCCATGGACTTTACCTTTTTCGCCCACAGACAGTACGATGAAGGCGGTGCGGGAGTACTGGGAGGCGGATGACGCGCTGATGCATTCGGAAGTGGGCGTTCCCGGGGCAATGAGTGCTGCTATGATATATAAGTATCGCGGTAAGTATGATGTGTTCCCGGCATCTGCCGCAAATCCGTATTGGAATGAATTTAACTGGTGGCTGGATGATTTTGCACAGTTTGAAAAGAATGCGCATGCTGCTAAAAAGAATAACGACAAGGCTGCTTTCGGGCGTTTTGTGGCATGGAGCCAGCAAAGGCAGGCGGAAGGACTTGTGATTGCATTAAAAGCGTGTAAAGACAAGTTTCCCGCTACAGGTGGGTTCATCCTCTGGATGGGACATGACGCGTATCCCGCCCCGGTGAATACTTCTATTATTGATTTTGAAGGCAACCTGAAACCGGCGGCGCATGCCTTGCAAAAAATCTGGCAGACCCCAGCATATAATAAATAACAGCGATACTAATAAATAACAATGTGCTAAAATTCCACGTTATGAAACGCTTATTATGTTTCCTGCTCTCAATGCCTGCACTTGTAATGTCGCAGGCGCCGACGAGCCTTAGCCTGAAAGAAACCGGCTATAATCAGAAAAGGGATATCAGCATTCCGGGCTCCCGCATGGTGATCAATCCTTTTAATTTTAAACTGGACCCAAAGGTGGTACCAGCAGCCTATTCCAACGATGCGGCGCTGCCGCTGAATGTAGGATATCTGCATACGCAGTTCACCAACCGCGATGTGGAAAACCTCATGGGCATCTATCATGTGAAGAATGAAAGCGGGTCCGGCGAGGTAACGGGGTGGACGGCCAACCTGGCGTCTGCCGCAGACTGGGAAGCAGAGCCGCAGGCAACTGCTACGGCGATGGCGGCAGGGATGCAGCTCTCCGTTGCCAGCAATGCATCCCCCAGCTGGAAGTACATGCGTACCCGCCTGCAGACCAACATCGATGAAAATGCAGTCTTAAAGGTGAGCATCAGCGGAGTGACCGGTATGTGGTCACTCAAACTAAGATCATACGATGGCCTGGAGGAAAAAGTGCTCAAACCGGATAACTCCGCTTCCGGCAGCTTCGAGTTTAACCTGCAGCAACTCACCGGCTGGAGCGGGTTTAAGGATTTTTATATACAATGCTTCAGCATCGGTGCTCCTTCTTCCGTAGTAGTCAGCGATCTGCGCGTGGTATACAAAAGCAACCCTGTAAATGTATCGTGGACGGGCAATATGCAGGATCAGACAAAGTGGTATAACCCTGATAACGGCAACGGTGCTTCCTGGTCCTTTTCTCCTGCAGGGCTTACCTTTAATGTAAGTGCCAGCTATCATTATGTGAGAACTGCTACGCAGGTAACTGCAAATATAACTGAAACGCCTACACTTAAAATTGAAATACCTGCATCTACCGGCCTGTGGTCAGTAAAAGTAGATGACGGCAGTGGCGACATCGTGCTACGTCCCGATGCAGCAGGCAACGGCGTGTTTTACCTCAATGTGCAGGGAGCTACTGGCTGGAGCGGTGTGAAATCATTCCATATCAAGGTGTACAGCATCAGTTACGGAGCGCCTGCCTCGGTAACAATAAAGGATATGCGCCTTACCAACAACCTGTCTGTATTAACGCTCTGGTCGGGTATGGGAAGCGGAACCAGCGGCTGGATAAAGAACAATTCGCTGAGCACTGTTCAATCAGTTAGTGCAGGCCTTCGCTTTGCGATAGCTACTGCAAATACCACGGTATCCTTCCGGACTGCTTCGGCTATCACGGTGGATGTTGATAAGAACCCGCTGTTATTGCTGAATGTACCTGAATGCGCTGGCCCCTGGGCATTGAAGATAAACGATGGCAGCAGCGAAATCGCCCTGCAGTATGACACCAGGAATGCAGGCAGCTATGCATTTGATCTCCGGGCCATCACTGGCTGGTCAGGCACCAAAACCTTTCACCTGGTGCTTTATGTGATCCCGTATGCAGCACATCCTTCATCAGTAACAGTGGGGGATATACGTATTGAAAGAATGTCCGGCATCCCCGTCACAAACAAGGCGCTGTCATATACCACCGCCTGGACACCGCATGATCTGCCATTTTCTGCGGTGTATGCAGACAGCGCTACACTGACCGGCTACGACTACTTTTATGACAAGCAGGCACTGGTGCGAAACCTGCAATTCGGCAATGTAACTGCTGCAAACGGCAAGTTTATACTAACAGGCAGTTATGCCGGCAATATTTCTTTTACCAATAATATATTGCGTGTAGTGAAGGAGTATTATTCCTATGGCCTTACTTCCCCGGTTTTCAGCGGTAAAACAGTAAAATATTACGCCACCCAGGCCGCCATGCAAACGGGTAGTAACAGCCTGGCAGTACCGCCATCCTGCGGCTTCTGGGCGATCGAAATAGATGCAAACAGCCTGCCGGGTAAGCAGATGAGTATAGCCACCGCATTTACGGCCAACAGCGATACGGCTGCGTTACCCGGATTACTGGCCACCCCGTTGACAGGTACTAACGCGATCACGGGACATACCAGCCGCCAGGCTTTCTGGGACAATTTTTTTACTACGGTACCGCATCCTTCCCGGTTCGATATCCAGCAAGTGGACCCACGCGGTGTTACGCCACAGCAGGTAAAAGATGCCTATTACAAAGCTTTTGCACTCACTGCCAGCAATGTGCTGGATGCGGAGCCAGGTGTATTCAACTACCCGCAGGTGGTGACGGGCAAAGGTTCCCTCTGGGACGAAGGCGCGCCGGTAGCACCCTTTTCTGCTACCTGGGATAGCTACACCGCCATCCAGCAATATGCCTATGTTGATCCCGGAGTGGCCTGGAATGCCTTTAAGGGCCTGATGTCGCTCACTGATGCACAGGGTGTGATAGCGGGAGAGAGTTTGCCTTCCAGGAAAGCACAAACCGCCTGGATTTTGTTCCAGCTCACCGGCGATACTGCTTCGCTGACCTCGGTATATGAGCCTATGAAAAGGTATTTTAACTGGAGATTAAAATATCCCTACTGGGTGTACAACACCGTGCCGGATACCACAAAAAAAGATGCAGAATTTGTGTTCTCTGCGCTTGTAGACCTTGCCTATATGCGCGATATCAGCAAGATCGTATACAATGCAGATACCGCTGCCGCCTGGGAACAAAAACGGGTACAGTTCTATGAAACCAGTAAGCCCTGGTTCTGGCAAACACCTGGGGCTAAGCCCGTGCAGTACTACGACACGCAAACGGGCGCCAGGGGCGCAGGCAATACGCTATGGGTTACTACCGGCTTGTATGTAGACCTGCTGTCGGGCAGTTATCTCACCGGCATGAACAACCTGTTTCACGACAACTTCAGCAGTGGCTATAATTTTTACCTGCATGGTGTGGCAAAATATCCTGATCTCAGTTACACCATTTACGGTCTTGTAGCCAGAGGGCGCAAGGATTCGGCGGAGATCATGGTGGATGCTGCTATCTGCCAGGCAGTATTGGCTAATACTTTCTCGGAGGCGTACAGCAGTCATGGTGCCTCGTATCCCGAAGGAGTACGGCCATCATTGTTCGGCGCCAGCCAGGTCATAGATTTTGTATGGCTGAAGAACGGTTTCTCGTATGACAAGGGATTCCCACATGTAGTGAGCCTTTTTGGTGGAAACCGCGGTATCAGCAACCTGAAACTGGGCGGACGAACCCTGGAAATCTCTGCCAGTGGTAACAACTTCTCCTTCTCTGGTACCTTCCTGAAAGAACCCACCACGCTTACGCTGGACACTACGCTGATTGAACCGGTACCTCTGGAAATGCCGGCTTTGAAGCAGCAAAAATCAAAGGGCCGAAAATCGTTTGTTACCGGCCTGCGGTTGTTTCCCAATCCCATAAAGGATTACCTGAATATTGCTTTTGCCATGCCGAAGGCTGGCAATGTACTGTTGCGCATTCACGACCAGTTGGGGCGCCAGGTAGGCTATAAGGTAGAACAGTTGCCGGAGGGAAAGCACCAGCTCACCTTTGATATGCGAAAATGCGTTCCCGGTGTGTATATCTGCAGCCTGTATTCGCGTTACGGAAAGGAGACGCTGAAATGTGTAAAACAGTGAAAGCTACTTCAGCAGGAAGAGCATCAACCTGTTGAAGCGGAAAATAAAGTAACCGTGTAAAATCGCTTAAACAGCTACCTGACTTCACCAGGTACCCGGATAAAACGAGGATGTATCATGCTTTTGATACATCCTCGTTTTATTTTCACCTTTGGAGAATACCTTTGCGTATAAATTACTGCATTCCGTAGTGGAATATTAAAACGGAAATTATTAATTGACAGATGATGATAAAAAAGGGTTTGTTTTTACTGCTGTGTATAAGCAGTGGTTATCTGGCTGCCGCTGCACAGGATTATATGCCTGATGCGGGCAGAATACAAGGTTATGTGAACTATCTGGCAGCAGATAAGTTAAAGGGTAGGGGCACGGCGGAAAAGGGCAGTATAAAGGCCAGCCGTTACATTGCCCGGCAATTTAGAAACCTCGGTCTGAAACCGGGTAATGGCAACAGTTATTTTCAGGACTTTACCTTTGATAAGAACTCCCATAAGCAGGTACCCAGCCGTAATGTACTGGGCTACCTGGATAATGGTGCGGCACGTACCATCATTATTGGCGCACATTATGACCATCTGGGTACTGCCAGGCTATTTGACGGTAAATATCCCCTGGGCGAAATCCACAACGGGGCGGATGATAATGCTTCCGGAGTGGCAGGTCTTCTGGAATTAGCCAGGTATTATGTGAAAAATGGTGTAAAAGAACCCTTTAACTTCCTTTTTATCTCTTTTGGGGGTGAGGAACTGGGCCTGAAAGGTTCTGCTTATTATACTGCACATCCTGTTTTCCCGCTGGACAAAGTCCATTTTATGCTTAATATGGATATGATAGGGCGTTATAATCCGGAAAGAGGGATCGGCATAGGTGGTTTTGGCAGTGCGGCAGAATGGCCGGCCGTGTTTAAGGATGTGCAACAGGAAGGAATCCGCTATTTTACAGATGCCGCAGGAAAAGGCGCTTCTGATCATCATAACTTCTATATAAATGGCGTGCCGGTAATATTCTTCCATACCGGGGGGCATGATGATTACCATAAACCTACGGATGATGCTCCCAAACTGAAAGCGAAGGAAGAAGCAGCTATCCTCCAGCTGGGCATTCAGCTGATCGATAAAGCCATGACTTATCCCACATTGAAATATACCGGGGAAAAGTAAAGCGGTTAAGAATAACCAATGGCTCATCAACAGGTGAGTAAGAGAAGTCCTATAGATGTTCCACTCCTTCTTTAGGGTGGAACAACAGTGGGACATCAGTGGAACAATAGTGGGACAACAGTGGAACATCTATAAGGAAACGTAGGCTCATGGCTGATGTAACCTGGGAATAACATAGCAGATCCGGCAGGGATAGGCAAAAGCAGGAATAATGGTATATAATAATACAAAAAAGGGCCGCCCACCAGGCAGCCCTTTTATATAAAGTACCAGGGGAAGTATCCCTGTAATGAACTTAGTTGGTATCCCTTTTAGGGTATTGCGCTTTTGGTGTTTGTCCCGGCTTGGGCGTCTCTTTTTCCTTACCCTGCTCTTTCTCTTTTTCCTTTTCTTTAGCAGCAGGGGCTGGCTGGGTTTCTTCCCCATACTGACCCACATCCAGGTAATCATCCGCAGCACCATTGCCCTGATCTTCAGCTTCCGCTCCCGGTTGTACATTGGAATCATAGTTCAGGTAAATATCGCTCTGCATATTGGCGGGCACCGCAAATTGGCTGTTGTTGTCTACCTTGAGTGTTTTATCAGCATATACTTTTTGCATAAAGTAGGCCCAGATAGGCAGGCCGGTATTGGCACCCTGACCAATGGCAGTAGAGCTGAAACGCAGGAAGTTGTTTTCACATCCTACCCAGGCACCTGCCAGCAATTGTGGGGTATAGCCTATAAACCAGCCATCGGTATTATCATTGGTGGTACCGGTTTTACCTGCTACTTCCCCCTGGATATTGTAGCGGGAACGTAAACGCTGGCCGGTTCCTCCGGGGCCTACCACACCTTCCATCATTTTGACCATCGTATAGGCCTCTTTTTCACTGATCACTTCCCTTTTTACCGGGGCAAAGGTTTCCAGGATATTGCCGTTCCGGTCCTCTATGCGGGTAATGTAAATAGGTTTGGTATTGATGCCCCTGCCAGGGAACATGGTATACGCCTGCAGCATTTCATACAGCGAGATTTCCGGGGTACCCAGTGCAATAGAAGGGTACGGGGGGATATCACTGGTGAAACCTATTTTGTTTTTGGCAAAGTCGGCAAATGCTTTGGCACCGAGATTTTTGATCAGGTAAGCAGATACCAGGTTGAGGGACCGGGCCAATGCACCGGCCATGGTAATAGAACCACCTACGCTACCTTCGGAGTTGCGGGTAAGGGTCCACTTATCGATCGTGATCGGTTCATTGGGCAACATGGTATTAGGCGACATCCCATTCATCAGCGCAAAGCAATAAAGGAATGGTTTAAAGGTAGAACCTACCTGCCGTCGTGTTTTGGCTACGTGGTCGTTTTTAAAATAACGGAAGTCCGGACCGCCCACCCAGGCTTTTACTTCTCCGCTTTCCGGGTCCATCGCCATAAAACCGGATTGGAGGATGGCACGCATATACTTGATAGAGTCAATGGGTGTCATCACGGTATCCAGCTCATTCAGCTCAGGTTCTGTATTGCTTTTCCATGCAAAAACCTTCATTTTGGCGGGGGTATTGAAGGCCTTTTTGATCTCTTCGTCAGAGGCATCTTCCTCTTTCATTGCCTTGTAACGGTCAGATTCTTTCATATACCTGTCGAGGTATTGCTGCCAGTTTTTCCACACGCTACCGGTTTTTACATTATTCTGGGAAGCAAATACTTTTTGCAGGTCTTTCAGGTGTTTGGCCACCGCTTCCTCTGCATAGATCTGCATACGTGGATTGATGGTGGTATAGATCTTCAGGCCATCGCGGTAGAGATTATACTCGGTGCCATCTGCTTTTTTATGGTTTTTGCACCAGGATTTCAGCTCATCACGCAATACTTCCCGGAAATAAGGGGCCAGCCCTTTGTTATGGTCTATTTTATTATACCGTAATACGATAGGCTTGCTTTTGGCAGTGTTGGCTTCGGCGGTGGTAATATATTTATTACGCTCCATCTGGTCTATTACGGTATTTCTACGGGCAATAGCCAGTTGCGGGTTACGGCGGGGATTATACATGGTATTACCCTTGAGCATCCCTACCAGGATGGCCGCTTCTTCCAGGGATAAATGGCCGGCATCTTTCCCGAAAAAGGTACGGGCACCGTTTTCAATGCCATATACGTTATCACCAAAAGCTACTGTATTGAGGTACAGGGTAATGATCTCCTGTTTGGTAAAGTTGCGTTCCAGTTTTACGGCAATGATCCACTCTTCCAGTTTCTGGAATACCCTTTTCACAAAATTACTGGCCCTTTGCTGGCCGGTATTATCCGTACGCAGGTTCAGTGCCAGCTGTTGGGTAATGGTACTGGAACCCCGTTTTTTACCGATCAGAAAGTAAAAGGGGATGGCCATTGTACTCCGGGCATCTATACCGGAATGGCTGTAAAACCTTTCATCTTCCGTAGCAATGAGTGCATTGATCACATTTTTGGAGATCTGATTATAGTCACTGCTGGAACGGTCTACCTGGTAATATTTTCCCAGAATGGTGCCATCATCTGCAATGACTTCTGCAGCCAGTGCTGCCCGTGGATTTTCCAGTTCTTCCATGGAAGGCATATTACCGATCACACGGAAGTTAATGAGTAACATGATCAGGATAAAAAAGGCTAAAATACCAAATGCCAAACGCCACAATATTTTCACCGATTTTTTCATGCGTATAATTAATTTGTTTTTTGATTGGCTAACTGCCTGATTATGAGCATTCTGCTCCTCTTTCTGCACAAGTTGGCGTATCGAAATTTTTTTATTTCCCTACAACAGCAATTTACGGGCCTTAATTCGCAGTATGGCCAATTGATTTTATATTAAAATAAAATTAAGTGTAACAGCGGCAACAAAACTATGAATTAATACGTAAATGTGCACATGTACACATTTACGTATTAACGAATTATTCTACTATATAATTATCATTAAAGAATTTCTCGTACCCGGTGAGGTCTTTCGTACTGTTTAATAAAATGAAGTTGTCGCGAGAGATCACGAACATGGTATAGTCCGATGGCCTTATTTTAGGAATGATATGGGTAGGCGCCAGTTCCCGCACTTCGTCGAAATAGTCAAGTGCTTTGTCTTCATTCGGGAACAGGCGGAAGATGAGCATGATTTCTCCTGGTGACAATACAAAGGTGCCTACTTCTATTTTTTCATTTGGATGTTTGTTGGCATTGTAACGGGTAAATTGTTCCAGTCCTTCATCCATCAGTGCTTTGGCCACTCTTTTGAAGGAGAGGACTACAAAGTGCGGATTGGCAGCATTGAGCTTATAAGGTGTAACCGGTTTCACAGGCACGGGCGGTGCAACCGGAGGTGGTGCGTTGGTAACTACCTGTGCTGTATCTGTAGCAGCAGGGGCGGTTTTCACGGAGTCGGCCAGTTGTGGTTTAGGCCGCTGCCAGGGGTATACCATGGTCACGTTTTCATCCAGGTGCGACTGGCTGGTATCTCTGGCCTGGAGTTGCAGGCTGGACAGGTAACTTACCAGGGAATCTTTCCGGTTCAGTGCTTCTAGTAAGGTCTGGGCCTGGGTGCGGATCGCCGCATCCCCCTGGTATTTCATGATCACCTGTTGTATGGCCGCTTTGCCCTGATTGGCAGTATCCGTTTTGATGAGAATCATGGCTTCCAGCAGGTCAAATCTGGGCTGCAGGAAGTTGAGGCCATAGGTGGAATCTGCCTGGCGTTTTAGTGCCAGGGCACCCGCATAATCACCTGCATGGAATGCGTTGTAGGCCGCATTATAGTCGGCTGTAATAGCTTTTTTCTTGTCAGCATCCACATCCTTAAGGGCGCCAAACTGAATAATATTGGCAAAATTGGAGCCGGGGTACTGGGTCATCACCATTTGCTTATACTCATTCGCCTTGGCCGTATGTTTCAGTTTGTTATGCCATACATAGAGAGAGTACAGCACTTCTGCTTTACGCGGATGGTCCGGGAATTTCAGCAGGAGGCTGTCATATGTTTCTATGGCCAGTTCATAATGGTCCAGTTTGTCAAAGTATAGTTTACCGAGGTCATACCAGGCATCCATTTCTTTGGTACGGGAAGCCGCCAGTTTATCCGGTGTGAGTGGCAGCTGGCTGGCCAGCAGTTCTACTGTGATACTATCCGGTGGTACAGTTTCCGGAGTAGGTGCCTGTGCACCGTCGACGGTCAGTTCCGGTTCCAGGCTATTATTGGGCAGTGGTACAGCACCATTCTGGCTGCGTCTCCAGTTATCTGCCAGTGGGCGGTTGCCCCAGCGCCGTTTAAATTCAGCATAGCCGGAGGCTTTGCTTTCCGGATTGTAAAAATACCAGTCGCCTTTATCATCTTTGGGCGCAAAAGCAGTACCTGCAGTAGGATTATCAAAAGGATTGGCCGCCCGCATGGTATTTTCTATCTGCTTATCGGTCGCTTTTTTCTTGTATGCTGCTACCATTTGGTCCAGGAGGGCTGCACGTGCTGCTTCAGGCATTGCTGCAATGCGCTGCAGGCTGTCTTCCCGGTGAATGATGGCGGCTTTCTCTGCCACTTCGGACAGCACATTTTTACGGACATTGACCACTGCCGAATCGGCAAATTCTGTTCCCATCACCGTAGCGGCACTGTCATAGTAATTTTTGGCTTCAGAATATTTCCGCTGTTTGTAGTATATATCTGCCAATGCCTTAAAAGACAGGGTGCGTTGTACTACCGTACTGTTTTCTTCCTGTAATGATTTTTGGAGATAACCGATAGCCGCTGCCGGATCTTTTGGTGTGGAGAGGTCGGCAATGGTATAATAGATCACATCCCGGAACCGGATAAATTTATCTTTTTTCAGCATGCGCTGTAGTGCGGCAATGCTTTGTTCTGCCGAACCACCTGCTGCAATGGTATTGAGATGGGAAATCTGCAGGCGGGCCTGGAAGTCCATCATAGGGTCCGGTTTCAGGCTGATCACTTCCCGGAACATTTGTATAGCTGAATCGGGCTTGTGCTGCTGGGAGTATAGTTGTCCTGCTATAAAAGCCATCCTGGCTTTAGCTGTTTTATCCCTGCTTTTTTCAATAGCTATCTGCAGCGGGGCATTCACTTCACTGAACCGTCCGCGTTTATAGCGGCTGTAAGCTATTACTTCCGCCAGTTCGCCTTCCAGGCGGGCAGGAAAGTTAGGATCTGTTTCCAGGATGTTGAGCAGGGCCTGTACTTCATCATATTCTTTTTGTTCCAGCAATGTCCGGGCTCTCCAGAGGAAGGCATCATTCCGCACATATTTATGCTTGAAGCGTCCGAAGAAACCACTTCGTTTTTCCCGGGAAGCGATGGAAAGCTGGTCGTGCTGGCTGGAGCCTATGACTGCTTTGGACTCATCTTTTTTTCTGGGAGCGTAGGTGGTATTAATGTATTGGAATGTTTTATTGGCATTTTCATAATCTCCCTGGTAAAAGTAAGCCCTGCCCATCAGCAGGAAACAGTCGTCTATCCATTTACCACGCGGGTCATGCAGTTGGATCGCAATAGATGACTTTTCAACAATAGAATCCAGCTCGCTTTTATTGATACCCAGGTTTTGCAGATTAAAGGGGTAGAAGGGCAGCAGATAAGCATAGTTATCCTGTCCCTGCTGGCCTACATCTTTCACCAGGGCATCCAGTTTGGTTTTGGCATTAAAGTAATAATTATACCGGGTGGCCATGTTCTGGAACAGGCGCCGCTTCAGCGTCAATTTCTTGGAGGCCATCACTTCTGAAGGAGGACGGCGGTCTTCCTGTTTTGGAGCTTTGGTTTTAACAGTTTTGTTTTGGGCAAGTGCCGCAGGCAGACCAATACTTAACAATAAAAAACTTAGCGCAATAGTATGTATATAAAATGATCTGTAGCGATTCATGAATGCCAGGGTGTATAGGCTATATATTAAACTACAATTATGAAAAAATATTTTAAAGATAGGACAATTTTATTTTATAGATAAGCGTATCCTTCCAAAGGTATCTGCAAACAAATTAACCAATAAACTAATAATTCATTAACTTTCGGACCTGAAATCTGACTAAAATATTTTAAGTGCTAAGGGAATATGACCAAGAAGGTTGAAAATAACAGAGGGAAGAACCTGGAAAAGCTCAATCATAAGTACCGCCTGGTAATTATGAATGACGACACCTATGAGGAGGTGACCGCCTTCAAGCTTTCCAGGATGAGTGTATATATTGCCCTGAGTACCCTTTTTGTTTTGCTGGTAGCTATTACGGTGGCCACGGTGGTATTTACCCCGTTACGGTACTATATACCAGGATATGGTGACCTGAAACAGCGAAAAGAATTTATCCGTTTAAAAATGCGTACGGACTCCCTGGAAACCGCTATCAATGCACGTGATCAGTACCTGCATAACATCAAACAGGTGATCAACGGGGAATTTACCGGTAAAGTAGATACTACCTTGCTCAAGGTACCTAAAGTAGACAACAGCACTTATTAAACCAATGCAGATGATTGGTTGTCAGGCATCCTGATACATAACTGGTTATTTATAATCGTCCTTTATACATATTGATTATTTTTATTATCTTACAGCCTTAATTGAAAAACCTGAAAACCTTAAAGACCTATGTTTAGTAACAATCGTAACTCAAAAAATGACAGCAAATCTATTATGCCTACCTCTACCGTTAACATTATCGGGAGTGGCACGAGTATCCAGGGGGATATTGTATGTGAAGGGGATATACGCATAGACGGGCAGGTAAATGGACTGGTGTCCACAAAAGCAAAAATTGTTGTAGGCCCGGAGGGGGAAATTACCGGCGACCTGGTATGTCAGAGTGCTGATATATTGGGCAAGGTAACAGGTATCATTAAAGTAGATGAATTATTATTCCTGAAAGCCAATGCGCTGGTGAAAGGAGATGTATACACGGCACATTTTGAGATGGAGCCTACAGCAAAGTTCAATGGCCGTTGTTACATGGAGCCAGGAGATATGGCAGATAGCGTAAAACATGGAAAGTCCCAACTCAAAGAAGCCGCCGAAGAAGCCTGATAATAATAATTTATTATTCCGCTATATAGGGTTGGCTTTTCAGATGATGGCCACGCTGGGCGTGGCGGTATTTGCCGGTTATAAACTTGACCAGTGGATGGGGATGCCGTTTCCGTTATTCCTGATCATTTTTTCTTTACTGGCATTAGCGCTACTTTTGTGGCAAATTATAAAAGACACCCGCAGGCAATGAGTGACAGATTTTTTATTAGATTATTTGCAGTTTTTGGTATTTTAAACGGAATCCTGATGTTGCTCAAGCCCCGCTTGCTGGAAATCGGTGCACATGTAAATGTGCTGCTGGTAGGTAATGTGTTGTTGGCCTTGATCACTTTGTTTTCTTATCTGCTATGCCGCAAAGGACTAGCCACTGCTAATAACCACGCCTTTGTGCGGATGGTATATGCTTCTACACTGAGTAAGATGATGTTATGCCTGGTGGGAATTACTGCTTATGTATTGATAAACCGGCCTGATGTAAGCAAGGCCAGCATATTTATATTGATGTTTCTTTATCTGGTGTATACCGTGTTTGAAACATTGCAGCTATTCCGGCTTACGAAGAAAAAAACATGAGTTGAGTGAAACAGGAGGCGCCTTTACATGCACTAGCCCGCTACTTACCTGAAGGCACCTTTGAACCGGTAATGGCTTATATCTCGCATTTTAAAGTGCATCTGACCATTACCCGCGAAAGGCAGAGTATTTTGGGTGATTACCGGCATCCCGACAGGAGCGGGAAGGGGCATCGTATCAGCATTAACGGCTCTCTGAATAAATACGCTTTTTTGTTAACCCTGCTCCATGAAATAGCCCACCTGGTTACTTTTATCAAGTATGAGAATAAAGTACCTTCCCACGGTAAAGAATGGAAACACGAGTTTGCATTGATTCAGCAACAATTTATCGGTAAAAATCTATTGCCTCCAGATGTGGAGCTTGCGGTACGCCAGAGTATGATGAACCCCGCAGCCAGCTCCTGTGCCGATGAAGATCTGATGCGGGTATTGAGAAATTACGACCGCCGGAAAGAGAATCATTATCTGGTAGAGCAGCTACCGCTGCATCAGCTGTTTAAAACCCGTGATGGCCGTGTCTTTAAAAAAGGGGAGAAGATCCGCAAGCGTTATCGTTGTGAAGAAGTAGCTTCCCGCCGTATTTACCTGTTCAGCCCTGTATACGAAGTAGAACTGGCCAGTTGAGCCGGCTGTGTGTAAGGATACCATTTCAGGCATGTTTGGCAGGGCCGCAGAAAAGCAGTAGCCAGAGGGAGAGTAGACCCATATGTTCACGAAGACGGTCCAGTGCGCGGTAAGTAAGTTTATACACACCACCTACCTGCATTTGCAGCAGGTCTGCTATCTCCTCATAAGTAAGGTCTTCATAGAATTTCAGGTAAATCACCTCCCGCTGCCTGTTGGTGAGGGTAGACAGTATGTTATCCACCTGCTTTTTCAGCTCCAGCAAATGCTCATGCCGCAGTAATAATTGTTCCTGGGAAAGTTCGAACCGGAAAAAAAGATCATTGTCATTGCCGGGGAGCAGGAAAAAGCGGTCCTGCTTTTGCAGCTTGCGGGACAGGGTGCGGCGAAAAGCTTTAAAGAGATAGTGTTTTACCGAAGGGGTAGTACCTATGTTATCACGGTTTTTCCAGAGCTTCAGAAAAAGATCCTGAACAGCTTCTTCAATGACGCCGGTATCATGGGTAAACTTGCTGCCATAATTTGCCAGCTGGGAATAGTAAAGTTGATAGATACGCTCAAATGAGCGTTCATCCCCCTCCCTGTAGGAAGTCCACCATATTTCATCCTCCTGTTCCCTGACATCCATATCCCCACATCAATTATGCATACGCTAGTGATTATGCTCCCTGCTAAGATAGCATTTGGGCGGTCAATAATAAAATGAACTGCACGCCTGCCGGGAAAAAAGGACAAACGTGCAGTGCAGGCAACAAAAAAAGGATATGGAAACTAATTTTTCAATGCCTGGTTGAGTTGTACGACAGTGATTTCATCACTCGGGCGTGGTGCATCATTATTATACATCTTCCCTGCTTTATCAATGATCATATAACGCGGTACACCTGAGATGTTATACCGTTTAGTAAATGCTTTGCCATTTCCATCAGGTGAAATGACATGTACTCCTTCGATATTATCTTCTTCAATGGCTTGCTTCCATTTATCCTTATTATCATCCACACTTACGAAGAGGAATACCACATCTTTACCTTTGAATTTTTCGTGCAGGGCAGGAGCGTAATTTTTCATCTGGTAGCGGCATGGGCTGCACCAGCTGGCCCAGAAATCCAGGTAGATTACTTTGTTCCTGAAATCACTGAGCTGATATTCCTTACCATCTATACCCTGTAGTTTGAAGTCAGGTGCCGGTTTGCCATTGCGTAAGGTCAGGTAAGTCTGAAAGTTTTTATCAATGTATGCGCCATAGTATTTATTGTTGATCCGGCTTTTATAAGCCGTTACCAATGCTGCCATCTTTTGCTCATCTTTCTCCCGTAGTAATGCCATCCGAACAATATCGGCCAGTGCAAACTCCCGTACCGCACCATGGAACAGGGTATCTGCTATCAGCAATTGTTCCATGGGAGCAGGCCTGCCATTTTTGTTAGGATCAGGTGATGCTGCGTACTGGATTTTAAGATTGATCAGGCGCCAGTTTTCAAAACTACTCAGGTGAGTGGCTTCCAAAACAGGTATTTGTTGCATAAAGGAGAGATAATCCGCAGGCAGCTGTTTACCATCGTTTTTATGCCATTTTTTGTAACTGGATACAAAACCGGATTTCAGGGACGCTTGTAAGGCGAGCGTATTGATCTTCCTGTTTTCATAAAATGCTTTGCTGATCTTTCCTTTCTTACTGTTCCAGTAAGCCAGTTCTGCCTGCGTAGCACTGTCTATTACCGCAGCGCTGCTTTCGGGAGTACGGGTACTGTCCCTGTACAGGTTTACCTGAAAATCCGGGTCGGCCAGCAGATGGCTATGTGCAGCCATTGCTGTATTATTGGCAGCAGATGGATCTTTACTATTAAAACGTATGCGCGTCAGATCGTTTGCATTTGCCTCCACCTCAAGCAGCTGTCCTGGCTCCAGAAAGCAGTTTATTTTTCCTTGCTCTCCTAAATAAAGGGAAAACTGTACCGGCGCCGTATGTAATGCAAGCTCCAGTTTAAAACGTCCCTCCTTATCCAGGATGATCTGCCTGCCCATCTCCCCAAAAAAATAAGCGGGTGATTCGTTGGCAAAATTGATCGTGTCGGTAACACTGTTGCTGATCTTTCCCATGAGGGTAGCTTTTTGTTGTGTATACCCCACACTGTAAGCAGTGCAGGCCAGCAAGAGCGTTGTTATGAGCTGTTTCATCTATTAAGCGTTTAGCAGTTAGCAGTTAGCTTTTAGCACCTGCCTTGTTTTATTAAGTGGTATGTTTATAGTGCGTGCATGGGGTTATTCCCATCCCGGGTTTTGTTTAAAGTCGGGGATGACAGAACGATACTTATCAATTTCCGCTTGTGGGATAGGGAAGATATCCATCTTGGGCGTATACACACGGTTTTCTACTTTTACAGGAGCATATACCAACCCACCATTTACTTTTTTGATGGAGATGCCCTGGATCTGTTTCAATGTACTTTCTGCTAAATTCCAGCGTTTTACATCCCAGAAACGGTGTTGTTCAAAAGCGAGTTCCACTCTTCTCTCCTGCATATATTTGTTCCAGGTAAGTTGTCCGGCTGGAATAGGTGGCATACTTACGCTTTTGCGCGCACGCACCAGGTTCACATATTTACGGGCTTCTTCTTCCTGTCCCAGTTGCAGACAGGCTTCTGCATAGTTCAGTAATACTTCTGCATAGCGCATTTCTGCTGTAGGGGTATAAGTAAATATATCGCCCATGGAACGGTATCTTGGGAAATAACCTATATCCATAAACTTACGCAGGTAATACCCTGTTTTAGTAGCATTTTCAGGCTGGGTAGTTCTGTCTGCGCCTTCATCTGTCAGATCCATAATGTGTATACCACCTGAACCATCAGACCATTCGGCACCATTGTACAAAACGGATGCGTAAAAACGGGGATCCCTGTTAGCATAAGGTGCTGCAGCGTGAGCCGGGTTGCTCCAGTTAAAAGGCACTGCTGTTTTTACGCCTGCATTTTCTGTTACTACTTCATAGGCATCTACTGCTTCCTGCGTAGGAGCAGCACTTCCTCTGCCACCGGTAGTAGTGGGCTGCACATTATAGTCCAGCAGGCTGCCACCTTCTCCATCGCGGGAATACAATTTGTAAAAGATGTTTTCCTTGTTATTTTCCAGGAACAGGGTGGTATAGTCATCATGCAAAGAGTAGTAGTTGGCATCTATCAAAGCTTTTGCAGCATCAGCGGCCCGTTTCCACTTGGTTTTGTCGTTAGTGGAATTGTTCATCGGGCTGGCCGCATACAGCAGCACCCTTGCTTTGTATGCCATGGCAGCACCACTGGAAGGGCGTCCTGCAGTTACAACAGCAGGAAGGGGTAATAATGCAGTAGCTTTATCCAGGTCGCTCACAATGGAATCTGCACAGGCATCATAAGTACTTCTGTTTACATAGATCTCTTCCGTCAATTGCTGTGCATGACGGATTAAAGGGAGGCCCAGTCCTTTACCACCATATTGTTTGAGCAGTATATGATAATAGTAGGCACGCATGAAATAGGCTTCGCCCATCAGTCGGTTTTTTTCCCTGCCATCAGGCAGTTTATGTCCGTTATCCAGGAACATATTTGCAGAACGGATGGATCTGTAGCATACGTCCCAGTTATTGAGTATAGCTGTTTCGGGACCATAATTACCCTGTGTAATGGTATTGGCATTAGCGGTGGCAAAAGTGGTTTTAGCTTCATCAGAGGCCGCATTCAGCGTAAGCGGGTAGTTGAATACATCATTGGGTGTATTCTCATAAAGGGAGTTAATGAATGCTTCTGAAAGCGCCAGATCTGAAAACAGGTTGTCCTGAGAAAAGGAGGGTGGTTTCAGATCAAGAAAATCGCTTTTACAGGCACCGGCAGTGATACCGGTAATGATCGCTATATAAATGAGTTTTTTCATTGCTGTTAGATTTTTATGGTTGACAGTAGCATTCCTTAAAACCGGACATTTACGCCCAGGTTATACGTTTTCTGTAAAGGATAGTATGCTCCTGTACTAAAGCCACTTCTTAATTCCGGATCAAATATTTTCAGGTCATCCCAGGTAAACAGGTTGGTAGCGCTGGCAAATATTCTGAGCTGGCTGATCTTTACGCGGTTTAAGATATCTTTTGGCAGCGTGTAGCCAATGGTGATATTTTTGAGGCGCAGATAGCTGGCATCCTTCAACCAGTAGGAAGAAGTCTGTTTGTTATTACGGCTGTTCAGGAACAGACGGGGGTAAGCCGCATTTGTGTTCTCTGGAGTCCAATGATCGCGATGATGTTCATAAGCACTACCCAGTACCAGCAGGTTGCTGGCAAAAGCCCAGCCCGGATCACCAGACAGATTCAACGATGATTTGCCTGCACCCTGGAATAACAGGCTCAGGTCGAATGCTTTGTAGCCGGCTTCCATGGCTATTCCATAAGTGATTTTAGGAATGCTGGCGTTGCCGATGCGGGTTCTGTCAAATGCATCAATCTTACCATCAGGTTTGCCTTCTGGCCCGTTGATATCTGCGTATTTAATATCTCCGGGTTGTACAACACCGAAGGTTTGTTTAGGACTGTTCTGGATTTCTTCATAAGATTGGAAGAGGCCTAGTGCCTGGTATCCAAAACCAAAATAATCCTGTGTTCTGCCGGATCTTACCAGGTTATTATTTGCTTGATTCTCCGGCATGTATTCAATCGTGCTGGTAGAGTATCCTATATTAGGCCGGATGCTGTAATGGAAGTTGCCGAATTTTTGTTCGTGATTCAGGGCTATTTCAAATCCTTCATTGAGTACAATGGCCTCATTCAGTAAAGGCAGTGTAGCACCAAAGGTATTTGGAAATGCCAGGGTAGGCTGCGCAAGGATATCACTGGTACGTTTTCTGAAATAATCTGCTTCAATACCCAGCATACCACTCCATAACTGTGTTTCGAAACCTATGTTGGTGGTAGTGGCTTTTTCCCAGGTAATTACCGGATTGGCCAGCGCGCTGGGAATGATTACAGACACTGCTTTATCGCCCATGGTGATTTTACCCCATCCAATCTCAAACTGGTCCAGGTAAGCAAAGGAAGTGGAGATCCTGTCGTTACCCAGTTGTCCCCAGGAAGCACGTACTTTCAGGTTGTCGATAAAGGATAAAGCAGGATTGTTTTTAATAAATGCTTCTTCTGAAATATTCCAGCCTGCCGCAAAAGAGGGGAAGAAACCCCAACGGCTATTGGTAGGGAAATTAGAAGAGCCATCATAGCGGAAATTGGCTTCCAGCAGGTATTTGTTGTCAAAAGCATAGTTTACACGACCTACCCATCCTCTGCGGGCAGATTGTAAAAACTCCCCTTGCAGGTTTTGTCCGTTGGGCTCTCCTGCAAAGATTTCATCTATGGCAGTAGACAGAAACTCCTGTCTGGATGCCCTGGTGTAGCGGTTATAGTCTTTGGATTGTGTGAACAATAACAAGCCGCTGATATCATGCTTACCGAAATTGCGGCTGTAGTTCAGGTGCATTTCTGTGGTGAGACTCTGGAACTGTGGTGTGTTTTCTGATAAGTAGGCCCCGCTGAAAGTATTGTCTTTGTAGTACAGGCCATCATCAGAGAAGAGGGCATGTGTTTTAGCCCAGCTTTTATCGAAGCTGAAGGTTTTATTAAAAGAGAGTAATCCTTTCAGGGAAAGGCCTGGAACAAATGGCAACTGTTGTACTGCACTGAGCGTGCTGAATAGTGCCGTGTTTTTCCGCAGGTTGTACCCTCCCTGTGTTGTCTTCAGATAAGGATTAAAGCGGTCGTTGGCACCTACTACCACCCCAAATTTGGAAGGATCGCTTTGCAGGCGGTTGGGATATACCGGAGATGCTTTCATCATATCTCCAAAGACAGTATAGGAGTAAGTTGGAGGACTGGACGTTTCAGCATAGGTGCTGGCTACGTCTACAGCTACACGTAATGTTTTATTGATGTCTGCATCAATATTGGAGCGCAGGTTATACCGTTTAAAGCTGTAGTTATCCACAAAACCACCCTGATTAGTATGACCCAGTGAAATAAAGTACCGTACCCCATTATTACCACCACTCACAGACAGATTGTGCTGTTGCTCTTCTGCGCTTGGTTTCATCACTTCCTTGATCCAGTTGGTGTTGGCAAAATGATCCGGATCGGAACCATCTCTGAATTTCTGGATATCTGATGCGGAGTAGAGTGGTTTAAAGCTGGCCGGGATGGACCCATCTGCTAAACGTGCATCATTGGTCTGGGCTTCATTATACAAGGTAGCCCATTCCCAGGAGTTAAGTGGTTTGGGCATGCGGGTGGGCCGCTCTGTACCTATCCTGAAACTGTAGCTAACGGTAGCTTTTCCCTGTTTACCTCTTTTGGTCGTGATCAGGATAACGCCATTGGCCGCACGGGCACCATATACGGCTGCTGCTGCTGCATCCTTGAGTACAGAAATATTTTCAATATCATTCGGATCCAGGCTGGCAAATACATCCGTTTCTGTACTACCGGATGCAAAGTTGCGTTGTACGCCATCAATAATCACCAGCGGGCTATTAAAGTGGGAGCCATCATTGATCGTATTCATTCCCCTGATATTAAAGGTAGCACTGGTTCCGGGATCATTCCCACTGGGCCTCACCACGGTCAGGCCAGGCAGGCGTCCTACCAATGCATCACTCAGGTTGGGGCTACCATTTTTTACAATATCTTTTGCACCTACGGTGGATACGGAGCCGGTATAAGTTACTTTTTTAGCGGTACCATAACCGATCACAATTACTTCATCCAGTTTTTTAGCATCGCTTGCCATCACCACATTTACTACGGGTGTGTTGGTGATGGGCAGTACCTGTGTATCAAATCCGATAGAAGAAAAGGACAGTGATTTTCCGGCCGCCGGTACTTTCAGGGCGTAGTTGCCATCGCCATCTGAAGCAGTACCAGCCGTGCTGCCGGTTACCTGAATCGTTACACCGGGAATACCGGTACCTTCTTTATCGGTCACCCTGCCGCGGAGAATACGTTCTGTACCTGCCTGGATATCATTTCCTGCTGCTTCCTGTTGTGATGGGCCGGTATTGGAAGTACCCTCTTTAGCGGGTTGTTCCGGCCGGGCGATAATGGTATAATGGTTTTTGTCCACATACAAAAACAACAGGCCATTGGGATAGAGGATCTGTTTCAGCAATTCTTCCACCGGTTGGTCTTTTATTTTCCCCAGGTTATAATCTGTTCCTTTGCGGGCCAGTATCGCACGCTCGTATACGAATTTTGTGCCGTGCACAGCTGTGATCTGCTGGAGTGCTTCACTTAAAGGGATACGCGCTGTGGTGGACCTGGTTGTTTTCTGCTGACTGTATGCATCCTGACATACAATATCTGTCAGCATCAGCGCCATTAGGAGCGCTGATGATTTTAACAGCAATCTTCTCATGCAACTTGTTTTTAACTAATTAGACTCTGGTTAGTTTTTATTATTTCTGGTTGGTTTTATTTTATTTCTTTTTTAATACCCATGCACTATCTGTTTTCACTGTTTTAGTTCCTAATATGTTGGAGATGACGAACAACGCGTCTTCCATGTTGCGCATAGGAACAATGCCGTCTATACGTCTGTTGCCCATAGCGGTATCTTCCATGATGATCTTTTGGCCGTAAGTATCTTCCAGGCTTTGGAGGATGTCATTTACGGTGGTATTACTCAATGCCATTTTATGTTCTGTCCAGGCATTGAAGAGTTCTGGCGCAGCTACTTGTTTTTCCAACTGAGCGGTTTGTTGGCGGAATGTTACCAGTTCCCCTGGTTGCATCACCACAAATTGTTGCTGGTTGAATGGGTTGCTCACCTTTACCCGTCCGCTTTTTAAAGAAACGGTGGTAATACCTCTGCGGCTTTTAACATTAAAGATGGTACCCAGTACTGCGATATCTACCTGGCCAGCATGTAATACAAATTCATCACCTGGACTGATTTGTTCCGGGTGGAGGTTCAGGTGTTTTACATCCAGGTAGGCTTCTCCTTCCAGCCATAGTTCGCGGCGTTTGCCGTCATGCCAGCGCCGGTGGTAATGCAGTGTGGAATTGGCATTAAGGATTACTGCTGATTGATCGGGGAGTATGACCAGTTGTGTTTGGCCATATCCCGTGTGAAAGATAAGAGGTCGTGTGTACCAATAATACCAGCCCCCTGCACTGAGTAATACGCCCAGCAGTAATACTGCTGCATAACGCCGGTACTTATAGCGCATCTTTGGCAACGTGCGGTGGGGAGCAACCTGCTGCATCCCGTTCCGGATATTATTCCAGACCCTTTGCCTGCCAGCTTCATGCGGGGAGGACACTTGTGTACTTAATACCAGGATCAGGTTGGCAGCCTGCTCCATCTCGTCCGCTTTTTGTGGCCAGGCAAGCTTTACTGCCTGCCAGTAGCCTGGTGTTTTTTCAACGCCGTACCTGATCCAGTATTTATAAGCATCGTCATTGATGAAATCACTGGCATTGTACGTTCCATAATCCTTATCAAACAATTCCATGGCAAGCGTTTAGAGTGCTTCTATTGTATACATACACAGGCATGGCATTTTTTTATCCCATTTTTTACGTCTTTTCGCAAAAAAAATCCTGAGCTGGTAAAAAGAGCCGTTTGCTGCTGACATAGGGTTGTCGGAAGGAGGGAGTATATTTGAGTATGATGAATATAACCGCACAAAGATTGCAGTCCCAACATATCAGTGTACCTGTATTTGAAAAGCCGGCAGACATTGTACAGCAGTTAGGCGCTGTACAGTCGCAGGATTATGCCGGAGCCAAATGGGCGATAGGAATGCGGTCGCAAGATGCTACGGATGCAGTGCTGGAAGAGGCATTTGATGCAGGCAGCATCCTGCGTACGCATGTGATGCGGCCCACCTGGCATTTTGTTACACCTGCTGATATCCGCTGGATGCTGGAACTGACGGCCCCCAGGGTAAATGCGCTGGCAGCGGGCATGTACCGTAATCTGGAGCTGGATAAAGCCACCTTTACACGGTGTAATAAACTGCTGGCAAAAGCATTACAGGGGGACAATTACCTGATGCGTACGGAGTTGATGACCCTGCTGGAAAAGGCAAAGATTGTTACAACGGGTTTAAGAGGAACACATATCATGTTCCGGGCAGAGCTGGATGGCATTGTTTGCAGCGGCCCGCGTAAAGGCAAACAATTTACTTATGCCCTGCTGGAAGAACGGGCACCTCAGGCAAAAATATTGAAGCGGGAAGAGGCCCTGGGAGAATTGACCCTGCGCTACTTTAACGGTCATGGTCCGGCTACTGTAGCAGATTTTGTGTGGTGGTCCGGATTAACGGCCACCGATGCGCGTAAGGGGTTGGACATCGTAGGGCGGCAATTGACACCCGAAACAATAGCCGGGCAAATCTACTGGTGTGCTCCTGGTACCATACCCGTTAAAAGCAACGCCGCCTGCCTGTTGCCTGCCTATGATGAATACACAGTAGGATATAGAGACCGAAGTGCGATGATTATTGCCGAACATGAGCAGCAGGTATCCCGGGGCAATGTAATCTTCAGTCCCCAGGTACTGATCAATGGGCGCACCGTAGGTGTGTGGCAGCGTACGTTGCAAAAGGATACGGTAACGGTGACCATCAGCCCCTTTACTCCTTTAAATAAAGTACAGTTGCAAAGTGTGACGGCCGCCGCCAAACGCTATGCAAAATTCCTGGGGCTGGCACTGCGGTTAACCTTTGCTAAGTGACCTGCCTGCTAAATAATATGGTCTTCTGATTTAATCCGCTGCCGCCAGTTTTTTCTCCAGTGCCCGGTTGCGTAGGGTAATACGTTCTTTTTTTCGCACTTCGTAAATATGTTCATGTTCTTCCAGCAGGTCGTCATACGGGCCGCGGTAGGAGATGAGCTTTACAAATACGGGCGCCGTTTCTATAGCGATGAACAGCAGCATGATAAACCAGTTGGCCCAGCGTATGGGTTCGCTTTGCCGGGTCAGGTATCCCAGGGCATCGAGGCGGGAAGCGAAGCCATCCAGCCGGCTGCGTTGCATTTGAACAATATCGGCTTTGATGGAAGAATCGATGGCCTGCAATTGTTGCTGATGCTGATCAGTAAGTAATTTATTACGGAGCGAAAGGGTATCCAGGTCGGCCGCTGCCTTATCGGCATCCGCTTTTTTAGCTTTATAGATCGGCCCCAGGTTGCGGATCCTGGAACCACCGGTACCATCTGCTTCCTGCTGGGCAATTTGCACCAGGGTATCTTTCAAGAGCGCTTGTTGCTGTACTGCAGCATTCAATTTATCAATATCCGTTTTTAATTCGTTGATACGTGCCTGATAACGGGTTTTTACCTGGTCTTCCTGGGCTTTATAAACCTGTTGTTCGGTAATCGCCATCCGGGCTTTGATCTCTTTATTAAATACCTGCAGTTCCAGGGGTTTTGAAATGACAATAGCAATTAGAATAGCCAGTATCAGCCGGGGGAGCGCCATTTTAAATTCTGCCCAGAACCCATCCCTTTTTTTCATACTGGACACAATGTACCTGTCGAGGTTAAAGATCATCAATCCCCAGATGAAACCAAATAATACCGCGGCCCACACTGATTCAAAAACTGTCCACAGCGCATAACCTCCTGATATCGCTGCTAAAAGCCCCGTGAAAAAGATGGTAGCACCTATCCCTGCATATTTATTGGTTTCAACAGGTGCCCTGTTTAACATAGGAATGTGTGTACCCGAACAAAATAAAAAGAACCCACGCATACGTTTCATTGTTTCAGACTTTAAGAAATTAGACAATAAAAGTCTGCATCCCCGCTTAGGATTGCAGGGTATATAAAGGATGGATAGTGTGAAGGTATTAATTATTTTGAAAGATTTTCACGGGCATCTGCCGGATACACCGTTAAAGTACCTGTTAAAGGAAGTAGAAGGGGGGCAGCAAGCGCTATAATCCGTATGTATAGTCCATTCTTTTACTGATCGCTTCCCTGGCCGCTTTCCCTGCCCACTTTTCGCAGAGGTACAGGCCCAGATCGAGGGAGGAGGCTACTGCGCCGGCTGTAATGATCTGCTGGTCATCCACCAGCCGTTGTGGCAGCACTGCTTTGCAATAGGGTTTGAGGGCCTCATATTCCCCGAAATTAGTGGTAGCATGGACATGGGTTAAAAAGCCCGCAGCGCCCAGCAGCAGGCTGCCGGTGCATACTGAAATTTTATAGGGTACATTAGCGGCTGTTTGCAACCAGGTAATAAAGGCTGTATCCTGTATTAATTGACGGGTGCCGACCCCGCCAGGAACAATAATCGCATCATACCCGCTGAGGGGCTGTTGTATCCGGGTAGGAGTGATTGCCAACCCAAAGGGATCCTTTGCGGTAGGGGTAAAAGCACAGATATCCCAATGCAGTTGGGGGAGATATCCCATAGGCCGGAGCCTGCTGATGGGATCGTATACGCCGATCAGATCGAGCCAGGTGATACCGTCAAATATGATAAAGGCAATGTGCATAAATGTCCGTATTTACAGTAAAGGTAAAGTAAGCACAAAAAAAATCCTCCCGGGGAACGGGAGGATCTCTTTTCATTTATATTTCATTTCAGTTATGCGCTAACAGCTTTGTTTACCAGGGAAGCGGCTTCGCTGAGCAGGATCGCAGATTGTACTTTCAGTCCGCTTTCTTCGATCAGTTTTTTAGCTTCTACGGCATTGGTACCTTGCAGGCGTACAATGATAGGAACGGTAATGTTACCGATAGACTGGTAAGCATCGATCACCCCTTGTGCCACCCTGTCACAACGAACGATACCACCAAAGATATTGATGAGGATCGCCTTTACTTTAGGATCTTTCAGGATAATACGGAAACCGGCTTCAACGGTTTGTGCATTGGCGGTACCACCTACGTCCAGGAAGTTGGCCGGCTCACCACCGCTTAATTTGATCATATCCATGGTAGCCATGGCCAGACCGGCACCATTTACCATACAACCTACGTTACCGTCCAGTTTTACAAAGTTCAGGTTGTATTTACCTGCTTCTACTTCTGTAGGGTCTTCTTCGGTAATATCGCGGAGTGCTTCCAGTTCAGGATGGCGCATCAGTGCGTTATCATCCAGGTTCATTTTACAATCTACCGCAATGATCTTTTCATCGCTGGTTTTGAATAATGGGTTTATTTCCAGCATGCTGCAGTCCAGACCTACATACGCATTGTAGAGGTTGGTAACAAATTTCACCATGTTTTTGAATGCCAGTCCGCTTAAACCGAAGTTGAAAGCAATTTTTCTGGCCTGGAAAGGTTGGAGTGCACCACCTGGGTGTACCCATTCTTTAAATATTTTTTCCGGAGTGCTATGTGCCACTTCTTCAATATCCATACCGCCTTCGGTAGAATACATGATTACATTCTGGCCTTTGGCACGGTCCAGCAGGATAGACAGGTATAATTCCTTTACAGGGTTAGGGCCAGGATAATATACGTCCTGTGCTACCAACACCTTATTTACCAGTTTACCGGCAGCGCCGGTTTGAATGGTTACCAGGGTGCCTCCTAATATATTGCCGGCAATAGTTTTAACATCTTCTGCATTTTTCCCTACTGCCACCCCTCTTTGTTCTGTACCGCGCACTTTACCTTTTCCACGTCCACCAGCATGAATTTGTGCTTTTACCACTGCAAATTCGTTGCCATGCTGTACTTTCAATTGCTTGTAAGCCTCTGCAGCAGCCTCGGGTGTATCTACCGGAATGCCTTCCTGTACAGGTACGTTGTATTTTTTCAACAGTTCTTTAGCCTGATACTCGTGTAAGTTCATCGGATCAAATTTGGCGCTAAATTAGCGCTTTATGATTTAAATATAAAACCGTAGTCATTTGTGAATTAAAAAATAACTTTGCGCCAATTTATTATTTGCGCTGACAGGTAAACGGCGACAGGGATATACCGGATAATAAAAAGACTGACCCATGAGTGAATTATTACAGCAGATCACTGCGGCAAGCGATTATATTAAACAATTCTGGCAGGACACCCCGGTAGCGGGGATCATCCTGGGCAGCGGGCTGGGCAATCTGGCAGGAGATATTACCGGTAAAGTGGAAATAGCCTACGGGGATATCCCGTATTTTCCGGAGTCTACAGTAGAAGGGCATTCCGGGAAACTGATCCTGGGCTATATGCAAAATAAGCCGGTAGTAGCGATGGCAGGCCGTTTTCATTATTATGAAGGCTTTTCCATGCAGCAGGTGACTTTTCCGGTAAGAGTGATGAAAGCCCTGGGTATACAGACATTATTCATTTCCAATGCTG
This sequence comes from Chitinophaga sp. H8, assembly GCF_040567655.1. Taxonomy (NCBI): domain Bacteria; kingdom Pseudomonadati; phylum Bacteroidota; class Chitinophagia; order Chitinophagales; family Chitinophagaceae; genus Chitinophaga; species Chitinophaga defluvii. The sequence continues at coordinate 489,999 of NZ_JBEXAC010000003.1, forward strand.
CCGGTGGTATGAATGCGGCTTTTGAAGTAGGCGACCTTATGATCATTAAAGATCATATTAACCTGCAGCCGGAACATCCGCTGAGAGGCCGGAATGAAAATACGTTGGGGCCGCGTTTTCCGGATATGAGCGAGCCTTATGCGAAAAGCCTGATCAACAGCGCCATGAAAATTGCCGGCGACAACAATATATCTTTACATACCGGCGTATATGTAGGCGTGCAGGGCCCCACCTTTGAAACCAGGGCAGAATATAAATATATGCATATCATAGGGGGAGATGCCGTGGGTATGAGCACCGTACCGGAAGTAATAGTGGCAGCACATGCCGGTTTACAGGTATTTGCCATGAGTGTGATTACCGATATCGGGATACGGGAGGAAGAAAATGTAATTACACATGAGGAAGTATTGCAGGCAGCTAAAGCGGCAGAGCCGAAGCTAACGCTTATCTTCAGGGAATTGATCCAACAGTTATAATATTTGTACCATTATCGGATGAGGCAACTTTTTATCATACTCGGCTTGCTGATTTTCTGCGGAAATCAATTAATGGCACAATTCAATACGGGTGGGCGTTTTGGTAATATGGGCGGCGGCGGTGGCGGCAGCAGTAAAATGCAGCGGGATACCACCAAGCATGAGCATGAGGTAGATACCCTCACCCTCACTTACCAATACCTGGGCGAACCTACCCTGTTTAAACTGGATTCGTCTGTCAATAAATTTGACCTGAACTACCTGCGGGTACCGGCCAGCTATGTATTCCTGGGCAATAACGGGAATGCCGCCAGAAATATCATTTTTACCCCCCGTATGCAGGCAGGCTTTGACGCAGGCTTTCATTCGTACGACGTATATGGTTATTCGCATGAAAATGCCAGGTTCTACAGAACTACCAAACCATATTCCGAACTGCATTACATGATAGGCAGCAAACAGGAACAACTGATCCAGGTATCCCACACCCAGAACCGGGGCGAAAATTTTAACTTTTCTTTTGACTACCGCAAAGTCAATTCACCGGGATACTACCGCACCCAAAATACCAATCATGACACTTACCGGGTTACTGCCAACTATCAGAGCCAGAACAAAAGGTATCATCTTTATTTGAGCTATTTCCTCAATAAGCTGAATGGTGGTGAAAATGGGGGGATCCGGAGCGATACCTTTCTGAATAAGGACCGGTACAAGGAACGCCGTACCATTGATGTAAACCTGGGGAATAATGAAGCACCAACCCAGGGATTCTTTGGCACCTCCATACCGGTTAAGTCTGCCTATCAGGAAGCCGGCTTTTTGCTGCAGCAGCAGTACGACTGGGGAAAAGGGGATACGGTCCATGTAAATGATACCACCCAATATTATAAGTTTGATCCGGTATTCCGGGTACAGTATACTTTCAAGTATAACCAGAATACCTACGAATTTATTGATAATCAACCAGATGAAACCTTCTACACCCAGAAGTACGGGTTTGCGTATATCCCTGATACTTCCGTGTTTGCCAAACATAAGTGGCGGAACATCTCCAATGATATCTCCCTGGTCCAATTCCCGGTAAGAGGTAATCTGGCGCATTTTATCAACCTGGGAGCACGCTTTGAAAATATTTCCGGCACCTTCCTCGACGCAGATATCAGTTTCAGCAACCTGGTCCTGCATGGAGAATACCGCAATAAAACCAGGAACCAGAAGTGGGACTTCTCTGCCAAAGGTGAATTTTATGCACTCGGACAGAATATAGGCGACTATAATGCCAGTGCCATGCTGAGCAGATACCTGAATGAAACACTGGGCAATATCCGGTTTGCCTTTAAGAATGTGAATGCCGAACCATCTTATGTGTATAAATACTTTAACAGTAACCGGGACACCTGGTATAATGATAATCTGAAAAAGGAAAATACAATCCAGCTGCAGTTTGCTGCGGATAACACCAAACTGAAATATAATCTGGCGGTCAACTATTTCATCTTCACCAACTATACTTATTTCAAAGACGCCTATCACAGCGATCAGTTTACCTCCCTGTTTAATATGCTGCAAATAGTATTCAGCAAACAGTTTACCGTGGGCCGGTTCAACTGGTATGCCGACCTCGCGTTTCAGCAGTTACATGGTACGGCACCCATTAATCTGCCTACCATCTGGACGCGGCACAGATTTGCATATGAAAATAAACTGTTTAACAACCTGAACCTGATGACCGGGATAGAGGCGAAATATAACACTTCCTATTATGCGGATGATTACTCCCCTTTGACCGGGCAGTTCTTTTATCAGCAACAAAATAAGATCAGCCTGGCTTATCCGGATCTGGCAGCATTCCTCAATTTCCGGATCAAATCACTCACTGCCTATATCCGGGCGGAGAACCTGAATACCTTTTTCGGGAAAAATAATTTTGCAGCCAATCTGTATCCTTACAACGACTTTATGTTCAGGGTGGGGCTGCGGTGGTGGTTTGTAAACTAGCTGTTAGCTATTAGCCGTTGGCTTTTAGCTATTATGTTATGTTGGTAAAACCAGCTATTAGCTTATGGCTGTTAACCTTTAGCCTTTGCTCTTGTGTTATGTTAGTAGATATTTAATATAATGCCATTAGCAATGTAGGTGCTAACAGCTAATAGCCAACAGCTAAAAGCTACCTCTATTGCTTTTCCATAAAATGGTAGTAAATTTGCATAAGTATTAATCATGAAGAAGTTCGCCGTCATATTAATTGCCGTACTGTATACCGCTATTACCAGCGGTTTTACAGTAAACCTGCATTATTGCATGGGCAAGCTGGCGTCTATTGATATGCTGCAAACCCCTTCTGATGCATGTAATAAGTGCGGAAAAACGGATAAAGGAAGCGATTGCTGCAAAAACGAGCTGAAATACTGCAAGGTCACCGAAGTACACCAGGCCGCCAAAACGCTGCATCAGGATGCCCCACTGGCTATTGACCTGCAATTGCCGGTGAATAGCCTTCCTGTACCTGCGGTATCTTTTACCCCTGCATTTGCAGCTTATGATCACCATGCCCCGCCTGATGGGGAAACTATCCCCCTTTTCCTGCGTAACTGCACCTTTTTGATCTGATGTACCCCATTGAATGGCAAGGTGAAGCCTTTCACCCATTGCGCTGATGCCCGTTTCCGGGTACTTTCTCTTTAATTATTATTTATTTACGTAATTCAATCAGATCATGAAAACGTTCGCTATCATATTAATGTCAATAGGTATATCATTCAGTGCCCAGGCACAGTATAAAAAAGCATCTTTACAGGCAGCAGGCCTTACTTGCGCGATGTGTTCCCAGGCTACTTACAAAGCCCTGAAAACCCTCCCTTTTGTGGATAAAATTGATACAGACCTGAACAACACCACCTTTGTACTGACTTTCAAGCCGGCAGCTGCTATCAGCATCGATGAAATGAAGGCCAAAGTGGAGGATGCAGGATTTTCTGTAGCCAAACTGGTATTAACCGCAGATTTTGACCAGGTAAAAGTGGAAAATGATGCGCATATCACCTATGCAGGCAATACCCTGCATTTCGTAAATGTGAAGGACCAGGTGTTACAGGGGGAAAAGGAAATTACCGTGATCGACAAGGATTTTGTTTCTGCCAAACAGTTTAAAAAATTCAGTACACAAACCACCATGCCTTGTTATAAAACCGGGGTGATGGGAGATTGTTGCAAAACTTCCGGCAAAACAAACGCACAGCGTATCTGGCACGTAACTATTTAAGCAGTGACACCATAAAATGTATGGCATCCGGTGTGGTATAACAGTATTGCCACACCGGATCCTGTGAACGGTGTAATCCTTATTTTCCAACCATTTGTAACAGCTTAAATGAAAAAATTTATTATCATATTAATAAGCAGCCTTTGTATAGGGGGCTATGCTTTTTCGCAGGAATTGTATGTATCTACGGAGCCAGCCAGCAATATGCCGGCCAATTCATTCGGGATCCGGTTTACCGACAAGGTATTTAAAATGGAGCATGATGGCCGTACCGGTATGCGTTTTGAACCGGAACTGATGTTTGGGATCAATAAAAAGCTGATGGTGCACGTCATTGGGTATGCTTCCAATATGATGCAATCTTCCATAAGAGCAGAAGGTGGTAGCATTTATGCTAAATACCGCTTTTTATCAAATGATGAGCTGCATTCTCATTTCCGTATGGCCGCTTATGTAAAAGGATCTGTGATTGACAACCCTTTTTATCCGAAGATGGAAGGGCATGGATTTACAAAACCTTATAATAACGCAGAACAGGACCTGGAAGGTAACACTTCTGGCTTTACAGGAGGGGTCGTGGCCACGCAATTAATCCATAAACTGGCCTTGTCCGGTATTGTGGGATATAACCGTTATATGAACAACGTAAAAGATAACCTTCCGGATAATATTTCCCGTAATGCAGTAAATTATAGTTTGTCGGCCGGTTATTTGTTGTTGCCGGTAAAGTATAAGAGCTATGAGCAAACTAATGTAAACCTGTATGTTGAGTTGCTGGGAAAATCAAATACAGATGCCGTGAGCAGGAACTATTACGTAGATATTGCACCGGCCATACAATTCATTTTCAATAGCACCACCCGGCTGGATTTTGCTTATCGTACCCAACTGGCAGGGGATATGCCGAGGAATGTTTTTAATACTTTCCTGGTAAGATTTGAACATAATATCTTCAATATAAAAAAGTAGCCTTTATGCAGACTTCGGTTTTACACGTTAAAAATATGGTTTGCCCCCGGTGTTTAAAAGTAGTAAGGACTGTGCTGGAAGATCTGGGATATAACATTACAGATATTCAGTTAGGAAAGGTAACGGTGAAAGGAGAGGTGAATGATGCGCAGCTGCAGGCCGTCAATGATGCCTTGCAGCCGGAAGGTTTTTCATTGATGGATGATCGTAAACAGCAGCTGGTAGAAGCCATTAAAAACATTGTTGTAGCCACCGTGCATTATAGCGCACTGGATGAGATGAAGGAGAATTTCTCTACCCTGTTGTCCTCAAAATTATTGAAGGATTATCATTACCTGAGTAATCTGTTTTCCGAAATGGAAGATACCACGATAGAACAATATATTATTCAGCAAAAAATAGAAAGAGTAAAAGAGCTGCTGGCATATGATGAGTTAACCCTCAGTGAAATAGCTTATAAGCTGGGGTATAGCAGTGTAGCGCATTTATCCGGACAATTTAAAAAAGTAACCGGGCTTACCCCCAGCAAGTTCAAGCAATTGAAGGGACCGGACAGGAAACCGTTGGACGCTTTGTAAACCGGGAAATGTTGTAACATACTTCTATAATTGTGTAATGCCTTGGGGCAGGAGGCAAAGTACCTTTGTAGCATACTAACAGAAAAGAACGTAATACATCAAGATTATGAAAAAAGTACTAGTGGGAATATTACGGTTTATTCAGTCATTATTTGTTAAGAAGAACTGTTGTAAATAATAGTAGTTATGAAGTATGTTACAAAGCTCCTTGCCGGTGCTATAATAGCCTCGTTGGGTTTTTCTGCCGTACAGGCACAGCATGAGCATCATATGTCAAAGGATACTGCCGGTACGGTAGAAAAGGCGGATAAGATGAAACAGGATACGATGCCTATGCCCCCCGGGCATCACCATATGGAGGGCATGGATATGGACATGGATGTGAACATGACCCATGCTTATTCCCGCAACTTACCAATGAGTCGTAATGGATCAGGTACCAGCTGGATGCCGGACGAAAGTCCTATGTACATGTATATGGCCAATGCCGGAAAAACCAGCTTTATGATGCATGGCAATGTTTTTCTGCGCTACAACTCCCAGGATGTTACCAATAAAGGCACACGGGGAGGAAGTAAATGGGATGCCCCTAACTGGTTCATGGGGATGATGAATACCCCGGTAGGTAAGCGTGGTTTGTTCAATGCTACCTTAATGTTAAGTTTTGATCAGCTGGTAATGGGCAATGGGGGGTATCCGCTTTTATTTCAATCCGGAGAAACCTGGAATAATAAACCACTGGTAGACCGCCAACATCCGCACGACTTGTTTGCTGCATTGAGCGTTGGCTATACATATATGATCAATAAGGACATAGATGTATTTGCTTACCTGGGATATCCCGGCGAGCCTGCTATCAGTGCGCCTGCATTTATGCACCGGGTATCTGCTATGAATAACCCGGATGCACCTTTAGGACACCACTGGCAGGATGCTACACATATCACTTTTGGTGTGGGAACATTGGGATTCCGGTACAAACAGCTGAAAGCGGAGTTTTCCAGCTTTACAGGAAGAGAGCCGGATGAGAACCGTTATGATTTTGACAAGCCGCTGTTTGATAGTTATGCCTACCGTTTAAGTTATAATCCTTCCAAACAATGGGCATTGCAGGTGTCGCAGGGATTTGTGCATAGCCCGGAAGCCCTGGAGCCGGATGAAAATATTGTAAGAACCACGGCTTCTGCCATGCATACCAAATTGTTACGTGCCCCGAACAGCTTTATTGCTTCTACCGCCGTATGGGGATTAAACAGTAAAGGACACGGACATAAAGAACATGCTTTTTTACTGGAAAGTAATCTGCAGCTGAATAAAAATACCATTTATGGCCGTTATGAATTTGTGGAAAAGTCAACGCATGAATTGCAGCTGGAAAACACTTTTGGCGAAACGAAATTTAATGTACATACGTTTACGTTAGGATATAACCGTGCGGTACTTACCCGTTTCAAAACCACTTTATCTGCCGGTGTGCAGGGAAGCCTTTATGCAGCCGATAAAGCATTGAACCCGATTTATGGCAAAAACCCGCTGAGTGCAGAGGTATACCTGCGGATCAGCCCCGCCTGGCACCGTTAAAAAATTTCAGCACAGTATTTGCAATTACTTACCTTTAAAGAAGTGATTAATTGCAAATGAAGCATCAAATTATTGTAAGTAACTTGTTAAGCGGGCTGGTAGTGTTGTGTTTGTTTGCCTGTGGTCATAAAAAGAGTGCCCCAAAGCAAAAAGTGATTGTCGAGAATATCCGGGACCTGGATGAAGTAGTCAAAGAAAATATTGGAGAACGGTTGTCATTTATTGCGGACAACGGCGGCCTGATGGAGGATAGTGTTCCTGTACTCAGGCTGTCTGCTTTACAGCATTTTTATCAGCAGGGCGGTCAGATGGCCCAGTGGAGTGCGAAGGGAGTGCCTGCCGAAGGTGTTAATGCTATGCTCACCGAGATCCGGGAAGCTATCCAGGTAGGGTTGTTGCCGGATAAGTACCATGCTAAAATGCTGACGGAAGCCCTGCAGCAGGTGCAATCCGACCCCGGTGCACAAAAGGATGCCGCATTATGGGCCCGGGTGGATGTAATGATGTCTGATGCCTTCATGAAAATGGCCACTCATCTTCATTACGGAATCGCTGCCCGGGATAGTATTACCCTGCGTAAAGATTCATTGTATTCGGATACGGTGCTGGTGACTATGTTGCAGCATGCGCTGAAAGAAAAGGATATCTCCGGTGCACTACATGCCCTGGAGCCTGTACATGCCGGATACCTGGCCCTGAAAGAAGGTGTGGCTGCCTTTAAGGAAAAATATGATGGCCATACCTGGGATACCCTGCCACTGAATTATACAGATACTACTGCTTTTAAAGTATTGCTGACCAACCGTCTGGTACAGGGGGGATATGTAGATACTGCAGGTCTTGAAAAAGATGCCGATGGGTTACTAACGGATACGACCCTACTTAAAAAAGGCGTTAAAAAATTTCAGCAGGAGTTTAATATTTATGCGGATGGTATTGCCGGTAAGCGGACGGTAGCCGCACTCAACAGACCGGCAGCAGACTGGCTTATACAGGCAGCAGTGAACATGGAGCGCTGGCGTAAACTGCCGGATAGTATGCCGCGCCAGTATATTATGGTCAATATACCCGGTTATACCATGCAGGTAATAGACAGTGGGGAAGTAAAGATCGCATCCAGGGTAATTGTGGGTACCCCGCGAAACAGAACGCCGGTGCTGAATTCTGTGATGACAAATTTTATCCTGTACCCTTACTGGCGGGTGCCTTACAGCATTGTATTTAAAGAAATGCTGCCTGCCATTAAAAAAGACGTAGGCTACCTGGCACAAAAGAACCTGGAAGTAATAGACCACCATGGCAATGTGGTAGATCCTTATACCATTGACTGGACCAAACTGGGGAAAGGACATTTCCCTTATGTGCTAAGACAGATGGATGGCCTTGATAATTCTCTGGGGATCATGAAATTTAACTTTCAGAATAAATACAGTGTATATCTGCATGATACCAATAACAGGGGCTTATTTAAAAACAGCTTCCGGGCGATGAGCCATGGATGTGTAAGGGTGCAGCAGTGGGATAGTCTTGCAATGTATCTGGTAAGAGAAGACACCGTGCGTCATCCACGCGACAGCATCAAAGCATGGATCAGCAGAGAAGAGAAAAAGCAGGTAAACCTGGCCCGCAGGATTCCGATTTATTTGCGCTATTTCACCGCAGAAGGAAAAGAGGGTACGCTACTATTCCACGATGATATTTACGGAGAAGACAAGATACTGAGAAAGCAGATGGGGTATTAGGAAAATGGCAATAGATGAATTCCCGGAACTGGTGTACAGTTCCGGGAATTTGCATTAATAGCCAGGGTTCTGTACCAGTTTGTTATTCCGGTTCATTTCACTTTGCGGAATGGGCAATAACCACTTATTATTATTCAGGTTGTAGTTGATGGGGGTGCTGCCACCATCACAGGTAAGGATGGTTTCATGCAGGTTGTTCATTACCTGATTCAGTTGATTGGCGCGTATCAGATCTGTCCAGCGTTGTCCTTCAAAAGCCAGTTCCAATCGTCTTTCCTTTAATATCGCCATGCGCAGCGCTTCTTTGGTAGTAGCAGTGATAGGCTCCAGCCCTACCCGGTGGCGGATTGTTTTAACGATTTCTTTGGCAGGTTCCGGCTGATCCAGTTCATTCAGCGCTTCTGCTTTTAAAAGCAGGATATCTCCCAACCGGAAGAGATAGAGATTATCTCCGCTGCTCCAGCCATTAGCATTTTTCCATTTGTAGAGGAATGGAATAGGCCCTGCAGCTGGGCAAGGTTTCCAATGTTCATCAGACCATTCTGCATCTTCAAAAAGTATATTGGCAGCTTTACGAATGGCATCACCTTCATCATCATATGCTTTTACCAGGTCTTTGGAAGGCGTACCATATTTCCGCCAGGAATCTCCCGTAAGAGAAGGGGGGAGGTATAATTGAGGGCCCCAGTTGCTTTGCGGCGTATTGGCGATGAATTGTGTGAGCAAAATACTTTCGTTGTTATCGTAATGTTGCCCATCAAACAACTCAGGGTAAGAGGGATGCAGTTGGTAACCAGCAGGACTGTTGATTACCGCATCACAATATTGCAGCACTTTGTTGTAATCCCTGTCTGCCTTTTGCGCATATACTTTTGCCATCAAAGCGTTGGCAGCTCCTTTGGTGGCTTTGGAAATGCTCAGGGAATGAGATTCGTAGCTGTCGGGCAATTTTGTAAGGGCATCTTCCAGATCAGCAATCACGGCATCATAGATTTCTTTTTCAGTAGCACGTGCCACATTGGAGCTGGCAGGATCTACGGAGCCGAAGCTGGTAATCAGGGGTACGCCTCCGTATTGTTTTACCAGTTCCGAATAAAACAAGGCCCGCAGAAACTTGGCTTCTCCGATAATCTGTTCCCGGCGGCCGCCCTGGTCTAGTTTAGGATCATTGATTTCAGGTATTTTGGCCAGCACCAGGTTAGCCCGCGCTACCCCAAGAAATAATTGTTGCCAGCTGTAGAAAATACGGATGTTGAGGGTAGATACATTTACTGCATCATACTGGTTTACTTCCGCAGCATCTCCACCGGAATAAGCATTATCACTGCGGATATCGCCGAGCAGCACATTGTCCCAGATAAAATACTCCGTGTATAGTACGCTGTAGGCACCCACAAGGGCCGCTTCTATATCGTCTTTGGTATTATAAGCATTACCGGTGGTGGCACTGGATTCCGGTTTCAGGTCCAGGAATTTATTACAGGAACTCAGCAATGATATACTGATAGTGCCACTTAATATGTATAATAATATCTTACGCATAGTCATGTTTTGAATGAGGTGGATCACAAGGAAATATTAAGCCCAAAAATGAATTCCCTTACCTGCGGGTAAGTGTCATAGTCGATGCCCATTGCACCATTCTGTCCGCCGTAAGCACTTACTTCCGGATCGTAGCCGGAGTACTTTTTAAAGGTGTACAGGTTTTCTGCGGTGATATACAGGTTCACTTTTTTGAGGCGGGCACGTTGCAGGAGGCTGGCCGGCAGGTTATAACTCAGGCTCAGTGATTTTACACGCAGGTAAGATCCTTTTTCCACAAAGCGGGTAGAGATAAAAGAATTGGTTACATCATCCGCTGTTGCTTTCGGGATATCTGTTATCTGCCCGCTGGTTTTCCAGCGCCGTAATACGGCGGTAGACTGATTCCTGTAATCAATCATACCCTCTGTTTCTACGCGTGTACCATTGAAAATATCATTGCCCTGTACGCCCTGTACAAACAGGCTTAAGCTCCATCCTTTCCAGTTTACTTCATTCGTAATACCATAGGAGAACTTAGGATTGGCATTACCGATGACGGTTTTATCGCTGTTGTCAATTTCACCATTACCATCCAGGTCTTTGTAAGTCATCATACCTGTTTTAGGATCCACACCGGTAGCAATGTATCCCCAGAAAGTACCTAATGGATATCCTTCTTTGATAATGCTGGTTTCTTCCCTTTGCGGGATACTGCCTACCATCAGGGTTTGTTCACCTATGCTGATCACCTTGTTACGATTGATGGAGAAGTTGACATTGGTATTCCACTTAAAGGCATGCACCAGGTTTTTAGAAGAGAGGGTAAGCTCCACGCCTTTATTTTCCAGTGATCCGATATTTTGCAAGGCACTGGCAAAGCCTGTGGAGGTAGCCACCGGTTTATCAAACAGTAAGTCCCTGGTTTCTTTTTTGTAGGCATCCACAGAAAAGTTAAGGCGGGATTGCAGTACTGCAAGATCTATCCCTATATTTTGCTGGGTAGTACTTTCCCAGCGCAGCCTGGCGTTTTCAGGCGTGGCAGGTGCAGTACCGGATTGCACCACACCTCCCTGCACATAGTTAAATCCTGTGCTCACCTGTCCATACCAGGAGTATTCAGGGATATGGTCATTACCTACTTTTCCCCAACCAAAACGCAGTTTCAGGTCATTGATAGCGGCAACATCTTTAAGAAAGTTTTCCTGCGAAATACGCCATCCGGCAGAAAAGGATGGGAAATATCCCCAGCGGTTATCAGGTCCGAACACGGAAGAGGCATCTGCCCGGAAATTGGCTGTCAGCAGGTATTTGTCGGCATAAGCATAGTTGATCCTGCTGATGAATGCCTGGTTGGCTCTTGCGCTGCGGCTACCGGTAGCTGAGTTAATAACAGAGCCGCCATTTACGGTAGGTACGCTGATACCGGAAAAGTTTTTTGTTTCAATAGCAGAGGCTTCTGCTTTTGTTTTAGAAAAGCTGACACCGGCAAGTGCATCCAGGTGATGTTTACCAAAGGCGGTAGCATAGTTTAAAGTGTTTTCGGACAACCAATATTCATGGTCATTGATGTTCAGATCTGCCAGTCCTTTGTTTACCCTTCCCCAGTCTGTTTTAAAAGGGTCCAGGAAATAATTGTATTTGCTGTTGGAGAAATCAAATCCAAACATGCTTTTGAAGTAGAGAGCAGAAGTGATGTTGGCAATGCCATATACATTTCCGAAGAACCGGGAATTGGTATAGCCATTGGTAGCGCCATCGGTGTAGGCCACCGGATTGTTGAATGACATCCTCAGCGGATTGGCGGTGAAAGTACCATCAGGATTATAGATGCCAATGATGGGAGGGGTGGTAAGCACACTCATGATTACACCACCATGCCCGGAGCCCCTGTTGTCATCGATATTGCGGTCAAACCAACGGGAGTAGGAGAGATTGGTCCCTACTTTTAAAAAGTTGTTTACTTTTTGTTCCAGGTTTACTTTCAGGTTATACCTGTTTACGGAGTTGGTGCGTACCACGCCATCCTGTTTCATCCATCCTCCGGATAAGTAGTAGGTAGTACCTTCATTGCCTCCGCTCATGCTCAGCTGGTAATTCTGCGCATAGGCAGTTCTGAATACTTCCCGGTGCCAGTCGGTATTTTCGGTATACTTGCTCCAATCGGCCACCTGTCCCAGTTCAGTCATCAGTTCTATATACTGGCTTCTGTTGAGCACATCCAGTTTATTGGCCACCCTGGACATGCCACCATATATATTCAGGGAAATCTGCGGCTCATGTTTTTTACCTTTTTTGGTAGTGATAAGCACTACTCCGTTGGCGCCGGAAGCACCGTAAATAGCGGCAGAAGACGCATCTTTCAGGATAGTGATGGTTTCTATATCGTTAGGGTTGAGGTCGAAAGTAGTAGCACTGGGTACGCCGTCCACCACATAGAGCGGTTCACTGTCGGCCGTAATGGAAGTGGTACCGCGTATGTGAATAGAAACGCCTGCCTGGGGTTTACCGGAGAGGCGTACTACTTCTACTCCTGCGGCCTTACCTTCGAGGGAATAGCCGAAATTGGTACCGGGTCTGTTTTCCAGGTCTTTGGAGGTAACCACGCTTACGGCACCTGTCACATCTTTTTTACGCTGGGAGCCGTAACCCATTACAACCACATCATGCAGATTGCTCACGGATGGTTCCAGGGAGATGATCAGGTGGGAGGGCCGGTTGTTGTCCACCGTTACCTGTTGCCCGGCAGCTTTATATCCAAGATGGGTAACCACCAGGCTATATACTCCCGCTGCCAGGTTTTCCAGCCGGAAGGCTCCTTTTGCATTTGTTTTGGTAGCGATAGCGCTGCCTGTGATGGCCACGCTGGCTCCCTCCAGGGGGATGCCTGTATTATCCGTGACAATGCCGGTAATTACTCCGGCAGCCTGGTCACTACCAGCATCAAGCCGGTTCAGTTCCAACAGGCTTAGTTCCTGTGCATCTTTATGAAAAAGCACAATGGTCTGGCCCACCTGTTTGGCTACGAGCGCGGTATGCTGCAGCAGGAGGTCCAGTGTGTTGCTGACGGTGCGGGTACCTTTTTCCAGCGTTACGTTATTGTATTTTTCCACTTCGTCAATAACGTAAGCCACTTTGAAGGAAGAGGCCCGTTCGAGTTTTGCCAGTGCACTTTTCAGTGGTTCACTGTGGCATTCGAGCGTCACTTTTTTTTCATACATGTTTTGCGCTCCACCAGTTTCTGCTTTAAGCAGCAAAGCCGTCAGGATAAATACCAGGAATGATGCGCTCACCCTCATAATAAAACGTGAATTAGCAGATAGAAATGCATGCAGGGGCCATACCTTGCCCGTCGCAAAAAGTCTTGTTTTTTGCATACCTTGCAATAGTTTAAAATGGTTCTCAAATTGTTTTAGACAAGCCCCCTGACAGCCTGCCAGCGAACGGGGGCTTTTTCTTTTACAGAAAAAAAGAGATGTGTTTTACTTAGGCATAACGACCTTTTTTGGTTGATGAATATTGACAATTACCTGGCATGAATAAGTACCGTATTTCCCTGAATGGTATAGGTACATTTGCCCATCGTACATAAAATTTCCATGATCTCATCCAGTGATTCTGTGCCGTCGAACATTACTTTAAACCTGGATTGTTTCAACGTGGTATCCTTAAAACTGATAGTTACATTATAACGTTTGGAGAGTTGTTGTGCAATGACATCAAAAGAGGCGGAGGCAAACAGCATATCCTGCCGTGCCCAGCTGGTACTGGCCATTACGTCGGCAGATTTGTTTTCCGCCTGGCCGGTTAAGGTATTGTATATTACTTCTTTGTTGGCCGTCAGTTCTCCAACCGTACCCTTTTCATTTTCGACTCTTACCTTTCCTTGTTTAACCGTTACGGTGATGTTGTTTTGTCCGGGATATGCACGGATATTAAACGCGGTACCCAGTACGGTGGTCTTTAATTTCCCGGAATGGATAATAAATGGTTGTCCGGCCTGTTGTGCGATATTAAAATAGGCCTCCCCGGAGAGGTGTACCTCTCTGGATGCGGTACCAAATCCGGAGCCATATTCGAGCTTGCTTCCCGCATGCAGGAGTACGGTGCTGCCATCCGGAAGATGCAGCCAGGTATGCGTAGCAGGAGGAGCGGTGTTTTGTACCATAGCCGGTTGGTCCGGGGGAGTGCTGTTAAAACGGTATACCAGGAAGATGACAGCAGTTAATATGGCTGCCGCGGCCAGGCCTGTCCATATTTTTCTGATGTAGCCGGTGTTCCTGGCGGGTGGAGGAGTGGGAATCGCCAGTTGCGCATAAATTTTTTCCCAATCAGCAGCAGTATATACAGCTTCCGGTACTTTTTCTTCCCATATCTTTCCTGTAGCCTGTTTTAGCAAGTCTGCACAGGCGTCCTGGCCCAGGAGCTGGTATAACTCTTCCTGTTCCTCCTGTGAAATGCTGTCTTGTAAGTGCTTATCCAGCAAATACTGCACCCTTGCCATGTTTGCATCCATATACCTGGTTGTTTGCGTGTAGGTGAGGCGCCTGTTTTTCATAACGCTTCTTTAACATGGAGTCAATAAATGGCTGCAACCACTATCCGGGATTAAAAAAAAGTATAAAAAATTTTCAGGAGGAGATAGCCGAGTACCAGACCGGCATTTTTGAGGTAGTGGCGGATAAACTTCAGCGCTTCTCCCAGCTGATTGCTGACGGTGCTGACAGAAATGTTTAACTGTGCTGCTATCTGTTCATGATTCAGCCCCTGTATCCTGCTAAGCTGGTAGATCTGGCGGCGTTTGGGAGGAAGCTGGAGGATGGCCTTGTTAAGTAAGGCATTGCTTTCATTGAGTTGGATACTATCGGCTGTTTCGTAATCGTATTCCTGTTGCTGGCGCAGCAGGTTGTCACGCAATTGCAGTTCTTTGGCCGCTTTTTTAAAATGGCGGCTGATCAGGTTATGGGTGATGGTATAAATATAAGCTTCGGGGTTTTCCACCCCGGCCAGCTGGCTGCGGCTGTTCCAAAGGTTATAACATACTTCCTGGAGAATTTCTTCGCTGATGGTATTGGATTTGGTCAGTTTCAGCGCGAGGTAAAATATTTTGTGCCGGTAGTGGTCATATAGCTGGCGGAAACAGTGTGCATCACCTTCCGAAATCTTTTCGAACCATTCTTTTAGCTGATATTGACTGGAGCCCCTCATATTGATGACACGGGGAAAGGTAGATAAATTATTTCATACCGGAAGGAGATTTTAGCAGCATGGGGGTGGGGTATAAAAAAAGATGGCCCGGCAAATGCGGACCACCTTTTTATCTTAAAAACAATAGTACTTATTATTGCAGTTTTGCTTTCAGCGCGCTGTCCAGTTCCTGCAGGAATTCTTCGGTATACAGGTAATCTTTACCGTGTGTTACCTTGTTGCCATGGATACAAACGGCCAGATCCTTGGTCATTTTACCACTTTCCACTGTTTCGATACAAACCTGTTCCAGTGCATGGCAGAAGTTGATCAGGGCCTGGTTGTTATCCAGCTTTCCACGGAATTCCAGACCGCGGGTCCATGCAAAGATGGAAGCGATAGGATTGGTAGAAGTAGGTTTACCAGCCTGGTGATCACGGTAGTGACGGGTAACGGTACCATGTGCCGCTTCTGCTTCCATGGTTTTACCATCTGGTGTGATCAGGGTAGAGGTCATCAAGCCCAGGGAGCCAAAACCTTGCGCTACGGTATCAGATTGTACATCGCCATCGTAGTTCTTACAAGCCCATACAAAGTTACCATTCCATTTCAGGGCGCTCGCCACCATGTCATCAATAAGACGGTGCTCGTAGGTTAAGCCGTTTTTCTCAAACTCAGCTTTAAACTCCTGTTGGTAGATTTCTTCAAAAATATCTTTAAAACGGCCATCGTATTTTTTCAGGATGGTGTTTTTGGTACTCAGGTATAAAGGCCATTTTTTCATCAGGGCCTGATTAAAGCACGCACGGGCAAATCCTTTGATAGATTCGTCTGTGTTGTACATCGCCAGGGCTACGCCGTCGCCTTTGAAGTTATATACTTCATGTTCGATTACTTCTCCGTTTTCGCCTTCAAACTTAATGGTGAGTTTACCTTTTCCTTTGGTCACGAAATCGGTAGCACGGTATTGGTCACCAAATGCATGACGGCCTATACAGATAGGAGCAGTCCAGTTGGGTACCAGACGAGGTACATTTTTCATTACAATAGGCTCACGGAAAACAGTACCATCCAGGATGTTACGGATAGTACCATTGGGTGATTTCCACATTTGTTTTAAGCTAAACTCTTTTACGCGTTCTTCGTCCGGAGTGATCGTTGCACATTTGATACCTACGCCGTATTGTTTAATGGCATTAGCAGCATCAATGGTTACCTGATCATTGGTTGCATCACGGTGTTCTACACCCAGGTCAAAATATTTAATATCTACGTCCAGGTAAGGAAGTATCAGTTTGTCCTTTATGAATTTCCAGATGATCCGTGTCATCTCATCTCCATCCAGTTCTACAACCGGATTAACGACTTTGATTTTT
Source organism: Chitinophaga sp. H8 (assembly GCF_040567655.1). Lineage (NCBI taxonomy): Bacteria > Pseudomonadati > Bacteroidota > Chitinophagia > Chitinophagales > Chitinophagaceae > Chitinophaga > Chitinophaga defluvii. The sequence continues at coordinate 506,697 of NZ_JBEXAC010000003.1, forward strand.
TCAGCCATTTCAGGTGTTTTAAAATTTTAATTTTGAATCACAACAACTATTCAAGCAAATATCCCTTAGGGGGAAATAATCTCGAAATATACGAATAGTGTATTTAAAACACAAATTCAGACTGTTAATTCCTTAAAACACGAATTCCAAACCCCTTTTCTGATCGGCAGAACCTGGTGTTTGGAATCCATGATATATTTTTAAAAATTTACTAGTGTTGCATTTGTTTGATCACCTCATCGGCAAACTCACTGGTTTTAACCAGGGTGGCATCGTCCATCAGGTTGTAGAAGTCGATGGTAACCCTTTTGCGCATAATAGCGGTGCTAAGCCCATGTACAATGATATTGGCAGCTTCTTTCCAGCCCATGTATTCCAGCATCATTACCCCGCTCAGAATTACGGAAGAAGGGTTCATGGTATTGGTATTGGCAAAGCGGGGAGCAGTACCATGCGTAGCCTCAAATACTGCGTGTCCGGTCATGTAGTTGATATTTGCACCAGGTGCAATACCGATACCGCCTACCGCTGCCGCCAGTGCATCGGAAATATAGTCACCATTAAGGTTCAGGGTAGCTACCACGGAATATTCCTGCGGAGCCAGAAGGATCTGCTGCAGGAAGTTGTCTGCAATCACATCCTTGATGAGGAGCTTGTTATGCGCCAGGGCAATCTTCATCTCCTGGTTAGCTGCTTCTTCTCCCTGTTCTTTCTTGGTTTTTTCCCACTGTTCCCAGGTATATACCTGATCGCCAAATTCCCTGGCAGCCAGTTCATATCCCCAGTTCTTAAAGCCGCCTTCCGTGAATTTCATGATATTCCCTTTGTGCACCAGGCTTACAGAAGGACGTTTGTGTTCCAGTGCATATAAGATAGCTGCACGGATCAGTCTTTCAGAGCCTTCTTTAGATACGGGTTTGATACCGAGGGAAGAAGTTTCCGGGAAACGTATTTTGGTAACCCCCATTTCATGCTGAAGGAAATCAAGGAGCTTTTTAGCCTCGGGAGTACCGTACATGTATTCTATACCCGCATAGATATCTTCTGTGTTTTCACGGAAAATAACCATGTCTACTTTTTCCGGGTGTTTTACCGGGGAAGGTACTTTATTAAACCAGCGTACCGGTCTTACACAGGCGTAGAGGTCCAGTTCCTGACGCATAGCTACGTTCAGGGAGCGAATACCACCACCTACCGGTGTTGATAAAGGACCTTTAATGGATACCAGGTATTGCTTTAAAGCGTCGAGGGTGGGTTTGGGCAGCCATTCGCCGGTTTCTTTAAAGGCTTTTTCACCTGCCAGCACTTCTTTCCATGCTATTTTTCTTTCCTGCCCATAGGCTTTTTCCACTGCAGCGTCAAAAACACGTACACTGGCGCGCCAGATGTCCGGGCCTATGCCATCGCCTTCTATAAATGGAATAATGGGGTGATTCGGGACCTTCAACTGGCCATCAATCATTAAGATGCTTTCTGCCGGCATAAAACAGTTTCTTTATGCGTTACGTAAATATTTTACCGAGCGCAAAGTTAACGCATTTCACTTTCAGTTGACGGACAGCTGGCTACAATTAACAATTCCTGTGAGGACATATTTGTAAGTATTATCATGAACTGTTTTTGCCCATGTTAAGATTAATGTTATTTTGCTGTATACTGATATCAGGTTGCAAAAAGAAAGCTACAGCTATGGTTACAGGTCCTGTTATTACTACAGATACTGCATATGATGATTATACTTATCTGGCGCTCGGGGATAGTTATACAATAGGGGAAAGTGTACCTGAAACGGCTCGTTTTCCGGAACAGGCGGTACAATTGCTGCGGGCAGCCCATATCCGGATAGCAGCGCCGCGCATTGTAGCTACTACCGGGTGGACCACAGACGAGCTGCAGGCAGGTATCACAACGGCTAATATCCAGGGTAGCTACGATGTGGTCACCTTACTGATAGGGGTGAATGACCAGTACCGTGGACGGCCGGTAGCGGAATACCGGCCATTATTTACCGCCTTGCTGCAACAGGCCATCGGATTTGCCGGCGGTCATGCGGAAAGGGTGGTGGTGATATCCATACCTGACTGGGGCGTAACCCCTTATGCCAGCGGGCGCAACCGGCAGCAGATTGCTGCGGAAATTGATGCTTATAATGTGGCTAACAAAGCCATTACTGCCAGCATGGGAGCGGCTTACCTCGATATTACCCCTGGTTCCCGCAAAGCGGCTACGGATACTTCCCTGATAGCGGAGGATGGGTTACATCCTTCCGGTAAGGCATATACTATATGGGCCAAAGCACTGTTGCCTCTGCTGAAAAAAGCATTAGGGAAGCAATAAGTGGTGAATGCGCTCATTTAATACTGCAACTATTTCCCTTTTCAACAGATTATGCGTAAATTCAGCGGCTAGAAAAACCTAAACCATGGAGTACCATATCGTAAAAATCCTATCCGTAGAAAAGGTTACGCATGACGTAAGACGATTTAAAGTAGAAAAGCCGGCAGGTTATACCTTCACGCCGGGGCAGGCCACAGAAGTATCGCTTGTTAAAAAGGGATGGGAAGAAGAACGCCGTCCTTTCACTTTTACCGGGCTGAATGACTGGGATCACCTGGAGTTTACCATCAAAATTTATGATGAACATAACAGTGTTACACACGCGCTGGGGCAATTGCAGGCAGGCGATGAGATTATGTTGCATGATGTATGGGGGGCCATTCATTATAAAGGACCAGGTGTTTTTATAGCGGGAGGAGCTGGTGTAACGCCGTTCATCGCCATCTTCCGGCAGCTGCAAAAGGATGGCAATCTGGCTGGTAACAAATTGCTGTTTTCCAATAAAACCAAAGCTGATATTATCCTGGAAGCGGAATTCCGGGGGATGCTCGGTACTGATTTTATTAATACCCTTACTAAGGAAGCAGTACCTGGATATGATCACCGGGTGATAGATGAAAGTTACCTGCGTGAAAAAGTGGACCGCTTTGACCAGCAGTTTTATATCTGCGGTCCCGATCCTATGGTACAGCAATTAAAAGAAATACTGGTGCGCCTGGCAGGTAATGAATCCCTGGTTACTGTAGAGGTCTGATGTATTTTAATAATAACCTTTTGGCATCGCTCCAGCGGATGCGGCGCTTTTGTTTGTCCCGGACAGTTACCCCTGACTTTACCATATTTACCGCAGTTACCACCGGTGAACAATAGATGGCCGCTATTTTCACCGGTATTTTCCTGCCATTTACCGGAAGTAATTGATTTTTAGCCTAAATGGGCTTGAAGGAGCGGTGTGGCAGCACTAGATTTGTATTCATAAATTAAAAAACATGGAAAACATAGATAAAAAGGACTTTAAGCGCAAAAGGAATGGTAACTGGGGAGGCATTGTACTGATTGTGGTAGGTGTGTTCCTGTTGCTGGGCCGCATGAATCTTGCTATCCCTGCCTGGGCAAAGTCCTGGCAAATGCTGCTGATCATCATAGGTGTATTGGTAGGTGCGAAGCATAAGTTCCGCGGTGGAGGCTGGGTGATTATGATTATAGTAGGCGCCATTTTTATGGTACGGGATTTTGCAACGCTTCCTTTTAATTCCTCCCAGTTTGTGTGGCCGGCATTACTGATAGCACTGGGTATATTTATGTTGTTTAAAAAGAGCTGTGAATACAAGGGGCAGGGACATAAGTTCAAGGTGCAAGAGGGGACCAGCAATGAGGATACTGTGAATTCTATAGTGGTATTCAGTGGAGAAAGCAAGATCATTCTTTCCAAGAATTTTAAAGGCGGCAAGATCACCGCTGTTTTCGGAGGATCGGATATCAACCTGATGCAGGCCGATTTTAATGGTACCGTGGAGATAGATGTACAGGCTGTATTTGGAGGAACAGAAATTGTAGTGCCTTCCAATTGGACAGTACGCGTAGATATCAGTCCCATCTTTGGCGGAGTGGAAGACAACCGGCCACTGGAGCTGATGAAAGCCAACTCTTCTCCGGAGAAGATACTGGTATTGAAAGGTACCTGCGTATTTGGCGGGATTGAGATCAAAAGTTATGCTTAATCATTCCCGGGTCTAATTTTAACCATATCATTATTTCATCCAACTTTTTAAATCTATATTATATGCATTGGTTTGTTGCGAAAGTAGTTTACCAGATTATTTGCGGAAATGGTAATCACATGCCACAGTTCGACGAGCAGTTACGTTTGATCAGTGCTATCAATAAACAGGAAGCACTACGCAAAGCAAAGGAAATAGGGGTACAGGAGCAATATGCTTTCAGGAATCAGAAGCAGGAGCTGGTGGAGTGGAAGTTTATCAATGTGCCGGAAGTATATACACTGGACCAGCTTACGGATGGGATGGAATTGTACTCCCGTATTGAGGAGCCCAACAATGCCAGTTCTTATCTGGCCTGGTTGCAGATGAAGTCTGCAGAGTTACAGGAACAAAAGAGTGTTGAGCTCAGCGCATAATTATTAAAAATTAACCGGTATTGGCCAGGCAACCATTTTCAGATCTACCCATACGCTGGATGTTCTTCTACACATTCAGCATTGTGCTGCTTATCAACGCAGCATTGCTGTATTATGGGTTTGATTTTTCCGTGGAGCTATCGTTGACAGATGCGGCTATACATACTTTTTTATTAGTAGTAGCCACTGTGGCGATCATTTATAATCTGAAATATTACCGGCCGCCGGAATGGAAGTATCTATATGTGCTGATGCTGAGTGTCAGCTTGTCGATTGCCTGGGCTTGCGCAGCTTCCAATATAAGTGCCCCGGTATTTCCGGAGGATCATAATTATGACAGCTGGCTGAACAGCGCACTACCGGTGCGGATGATCATCGGTGGATTGTTTTTGACAGGGGTAGGGATGAGGTGCCTGCTGTGGTATGATATAGCCGCCCAACGGGAGGAGCTGGAAAGAAAAGATACGGCAGAGAAAATGTCGAAGGAAGCCGAATTGTATAAGCTGCGTCAGCAACTGCAACCGCATTTTTTGTTTAACAGTTTAAATTCTATCAATGCCCTGATCACTCTACGTCCGCAACAGGCCCGTGAAATGGTACTGAAGTTGTCTGATTTTCTGCGGGGTTCCTTAAAGCGGGAGGATGAGCAATGGATCTCTTTACCGGAAGAACTGCAATACCTGGAATGGTATCTGGATATTGAGAAAGTTCGTTTTGGACACCGCTTATCCACCAACGTTGTTTCGGGGGAAGATGCCAGGCAGCTGTTTATTCCGCCCATGCTGTTGCAGCCGGTGGTGGAAAATGCAATCAAATACGGATTGTATGATACTACAGAGGCGATTACCATCAGCATAAAAGCCTGGACAAAAGAGGATATGCTTTATATAGAAGTACAGAATCCATTTGATGTAGCTTTGCAACAGCCTAATAAAGGAACAGGGTTTGGATTAACTTCTATTTCACGGAGATTATACTTGTTATTTGGCCGGCAGGACCTGCTGGAAACAACCATTTCGGGGAATATTTATACCACGCTAATTAAAGTACCGCAAACAAATGATAAAAGCAATCATAATTGATGACGAACCACTGGCCAGGGAAGTTGTGAAAGAGTACCTGCAGGGGCATGAAGGGATTCAGCTGGTCACGGAATGTAATGATGGATTTGAAGGATTGAAAGCCATTCAGCAGCATCAGCCTGATATTATATTTCTGGACATACAAATGCCCAAGATCAACGGGTTTGAAATGCTGGAGCTGGTAGAAGAAATGCCTGCCGTCATTTTTACTACTGCTTTCGAAGAGCATGCTATCCGCGCATTTGAAGTAAATGCGGTAGATTATTTATTAAAACCTTTTTCAAAAGACCGGTTTGATAAGGCGGTACAAAAATGGATGGAACGGCGTAGTGCGGCTACCTTGCCAGAAACATCCCCTTTGCTGGAAACAGCCGCCTCCTCACCTGTACAACGCAACCGGGTGGTGGTAAAAATAAATGGTAAGATAAAGATCATCCCGGTGCAGGATATTCACTACCTGGAAGCAGCAGATGATTATGTGAAGATTGTTACGCAGGAAGGTACTTTCCTGAAAAACAAGACCATGTCATTTTTTGAGCAAACACTGGACCCGCAACAGTTTACCAGGGTACACCGTTCTTACATCCTGAACATTAACCAGGTAACACGTATTGACCCGTATGAAAAGGAAAACCACCTGGCTATTTTACGTTGCGGCGCTAAAATACTGGTGAGTAAAACAGGTTATCCGAGGTTGAAAAGTGCGTTGGGGTTATGATGTAGTATAGTTATTCTGCTGGATGATCGAATAGTTGCTGCAGCCGTGCTTTTTTCAATATTTTTTGTCCTTGTTGTCCCCGGGCGATTATCCGGTTTCCTACCCTTGCTTCGTAGTTACAAATGATTTCATTCTTTTGAAGACCTGTAATGGTAGCTGTAAAGTGCACGCTTGCACCCACGATGGCAGGCAACAGGTGGGTGACGGTGATCATGGTGCCTATCCCTTCTTCATCCACGTCTTTCATTTCCAGTACAAATAGCCGGCAGCACCATTCGGCATCCCTGGCCAGGGCAAAGGTAGCATATACAGGATGTACCTGCCCGCTTTCAAAAGTGGCACAGTCTTCGGGTTTTACGATCCGGGTAAATTGTCGGGTGCTGCCTATGTTAAAACAGTGTTTCATACGTTGGGTGCCTGTTTGTTATTGTACCACCAGTACGGGTACTTTTACATGGTGTCTTACCTGGTTGGCAGTTTCACCATAGATCCAGTCTTTGATACCGGTATGGCCGTGTCCGCCCAGTACCAGGAAATCTGCTTTTTCTGCTTTTACGATACGGACAATTTCTTTAGCCCGGTGTTTATAGCCCAGTACCCCTTTAGCCCGGATGTTTTTACCCGCCAGTAATGTGATGTAAGTATCCAGCTGCTCCTGGTCTTTACGTGTTTCCAGGTCATCAGAAGCTGCGCCGAAGTACCGGGCAGACGCACTTTCCACAATATGGATCAGCAGGTATTCTGTTTGTTCATTACCATGTGCAATCGCGTTGGCAATGATATTTTCATCCTGCTTGCTGAAGTCCAGCGCCATGGCAATACGATAATAAACCGGCGCTTCCATGGTACCCAGTGACACCTGTGAAGGGTGGATGGCCGCAGAAGCTTTTTGCTGATAACGGCTGAGTAGCGGATAAACAATGGTAATGAGCAGGAGTATAACAAAGCCGAGGCCCCCTGCAATCAGCAGGGCACCTACCCACAGGTTGCCTGATTGGGTGATGTAGGTAGCCACTTCAGCATATACCATACGCAAATTTAGGTATACCAGCACGGTTGTCACTATCCAGCTCATTACTTTTACGATCGGTTTGATAGCATAGTCACCCATCGTTTTTTTATCACTTACAAAATGAATGAGGGGGATTACGGCAAAGCCCAGTTGCATGCTCAGCAGCACCTGGCTGAATACCAGCAGTTCACCTACTTTTTCATCACCGGCAATCAATATGGTCAGTAATGCAGGAATAATCGCCAGCAGGCGGGTAATCAGGCGTCTTAGCCAGGGATTGATCCGCAGGCGCAGATAACCTTCCATTACAATTTGTCCGGCAAGCGTACCGGTTACGGTGGAGCTTTGTCCCGCTGCGATCAGTGCCACCGCAAAAAGAATGGGCGCTAACTTGCTGCCCAGTAATTTTTCCAGCAGCTGGTGCGCATCCTGGATTTCGGCAATATGGGTATTACCGGATTTAAAGAACACGGTAGCTGCCAGGATCAGGATGGCCGCATTTACCAGGAAGGCCAGGTTCAGGGCAATGGTACTATCAATGAAATTAAGTTTCAACGCTTGTTTGATGCCCTTTTCATCCCGCTGGATTTTGCGGGTTTGTACCAGTGCGGAATGCAGGTAAAGGTTGTGTGGCATTACCGTAGCCCCAATAATGCCAATAGCGATATATAAGGCGGTGTCATTGGGGATGGAGGGGATAAAGCCTTTGACTACTTCGCCCATATCGGGTTTGGCTAATACCAGTTCGCTGAGGAAGGAGAGGCCAACAATAGCCACCAGGCTAATGATGAAAGCCTCCATTTTACGGATACCATAGCGTTGGAGGACCAGCAGAATAAAGGTGTCGAACACGGTGATACTCACCCCCCATATCAGGGGGAGGCCGGTAAGCAGTTGTATACCGATGGCCATACCCAGCACTTCCGCCAGGTCGGTAGCTGCGATGGCAATTTCTGCGAGGATATACAGGATGAAATTGACCGGAGCGGGATATGTTTCCCGGTTGGCCTGTGCCAGATCCCGTCCGCGTACGATACCCAGCCGGGCGCTCAGGCTTTGCAGCAGTAAAGCCATCAGGTTGCTCATGAGCAATACCCACAGGAGCTTATAACCAAACTGGCTGCCGCCGGCCAGGTCCGTAGCCCAGTTGCCCGGATCCATATATCCTACACTCACCAGGTAAGCAGGGCCGAAAAACGCCAGTAATTTTTTCCAGCGCGACCTGCTGGTGGTATCTACACTTTGATGAACTTCGCTGAGTGAGGTATGCGGCTGATGCGGGTGGCTCATAAACGTTAAATCTAAAGAAATTCTCAAAACATTTATGGCATCCGGTATGTTTTTTGATAAAAAGCGTCTTCATATAAAAATTATATATAACTTTTCGCCCTGAATCTTTTGTGTAATGAATCGGTTTTTGATTATTCTTCTGACCATTGGTCTTTTATCAGCTTGCAAGTCTAAAGAGAAAGGCAACGGTAATGCCGACGCGCCGCTCACCTTTGAAGATTTTCAGGCATTTTTTAAAGAGGCCCCTTTGCCTTATAAGCTCACGCCGGAAACACTACAGGCCAACATCCCCGATTCGCTTAGCCTGGATAAAAAAGTGATCCAGCAGTTTTTAACGGATACCCTGACCAAAGGGGATTTTCCTAAAGCTACCCCGCTGAAATATTATCCGTTACAACAACTCCAGGGGGCAGACATGCGCTATTTTCTGGTAAAAGTAAAGGGAGGGAATACCGCGAATGCTTATCTATGTTTTACGGATAAAAAAGGTAAATACCTGAATCAGATGCTGGTAGGCAAAGTAGGAGGTACCGGAGCGGAAACGGTTTCTTTTTCACTGGACAGAAAATATGTCGTGAAAATAAGTACGGAGAAAAAATTAAATGCTTCCCGTACTGCTTTGAAGGAAGATTTTTATACCACCAATGCGGATGGTTCGACAGCCCTGATCATGACCAATTCCAATGAGCCCGCCATATCCGGGCAGCTATTCAATCCTATCGATACATTGCCACGCAAGCATAAGCTTTCCGGTGATTATATGGCCGGAGATATGAATCTTGTTGCTATCCGGGATGGGGTAGAACCTAAGACCTTTCAGTTCTTTATCACCTTTTACAAGGCTAATGGCAGTTGCAGAGGAGAATTAAGTGGGATCGGACATTATACCAGTGCTAATAGAGGTGAGTATAAGGATAAGGAATCTTCCTGCGGGATTGCTTTCCAGTTTTCCGGATCCAGGGTAAGCATCCAGGAAATAGGAGGATGTGGCGCTTTCCGGAGTGTAAAATGTTTCTTTGAAGGAGCCTTTGTGAAGAAAAAGGCAGAGAAGAAAAAGTAGTACTATTGTTTCAACAATACAAAGCCCGTAAAGTTTATAAGGACTTTACGGGCTTTTTTATAAGGGGTTTCATGAATTGTTGTACGTGGACTGTGCCTGCATTTTTTTATTGCAATGCATCTTTAGGATAAGCCGGATCAGTTTTGATTTCTTCTATTTGCTGTGTATGCCTGGCACTGTGATTAGCCATCATCAGTAAAAACTGATAGGCATCCACAGGAGGCATATTAGGAGTGATCAGCACATGATTGCGCAGATCGTCCTGTGTAACTTTAATCTCTTCGATGATCCGGTTCCGTTGGTCAGTAAAAGCCTGGATCTCTTCTGCTGTAGTAGCATAAGTACCCTTGGGAATGGCAAACTCCGGCGCTTTGGCTTTATGGCTGCGGTCATTCATTCTTTTGATAATATCTTCATCGGTAGCGGTGATCTCCTTTCTTTTTTCCGGATTGGGTGCTTCCTTTACCAGTTTTTGTTCCATGTCATACATCCCTTTTTCGGCCAGGATGATATGTTCCAGGCATTCATTAATGGACCAGCGGTCCTGGGCAGGTTTGAATTTTAGCTGGGCATCTGTAAGCCCTTCCAGGCTTTTCAGCAGCTGGTCCCTGGTTTGCTGAAACTGATTTACTAAAAACTCCCTTTCATCAATATGGATACTGGTGCGGCTGGGGAGGATGGAAAATGCCGACAACATGATGGCTGTGAATAACAGCATACCTACTTTTTTCATCGTGTTAAATTTTAGATCGGTGGATAATTGGGGAATGGGAACAGAAGTTACTGAATTTTCGCGAAGGTATAAAGCCTTAGTTCCTAACTGGAAAGTGCATTTAAAGATGCTGGCGGAGCAGGTTTAAAAAGTCTTCTCTGGTAATAAAACGGGCACCCAGGGAAGCCAGGTGAGGGGTATGTACCTGGCAGTCTATCACTGCTATTTTTTCCTGTATGCAGGTATGGACAAAGGTGATAAAGGCAGCTTTGGAGGCATTGCTGACTTTGGAAAACATGGATTCTCCAAAAAAGCAATGGCCTATCCTGATCCCGTAAAAGCCACCTACCAGTTCATTATCCTGCCAGCACTCTACCGAAGTAGCATAACCTGCCTGATGGAGCCGGAGATAAGCTTCCTGCATTTGGGCTGTGATCCAGGTACCATCCTGATGGGCGCGGGGAATGGTGCTGCAATGACTGATAACCCCTTTAAAGTCCTGGTTGACAGTGATGTTGAAAACCTGTTTTTTCAGTACCTGTTTCATACTGGCAGATACTTTTAGCTCCTGGGGGAATAATACAAAACGGGGGTCGGGGCTCCACCAAAGGATAGGATCTTCATTAAACCAGGGAAATATACCGGAGCGATATGCCAGCAGGAGCCTGTCTACAGAAAGATCTCCGCCTACCGCCAGTAAGCCATCCGGATCGGCCAGATAAGCAGGAGGGAATACGAGTTCCCGGGTAAGAGAGAATACAGACATGCAGGTGAGGTTATAAATGTGCCAGGTGGTAGTGGTAATGGCAATAATGCCGTTTCTGATCAGCTTTGCACGGCTTCTTCAATAGTGGCACTGAGGCCCCTGTCGAGCAGGGCATCGCATAAAGGGCGTAATTTGATAAATTCACCCTGTTTTACCGCATATTTGCCATTGTAGTGGATGATCATGGCGCATTGTTCTGCCTGTTCATTGGTATGGCCACATACTTCTATAAGAGAGGCAATCACCCATTCAAAAGTATTCACCTCATCATTCCACACAATAAGACTGAACGGAAACTGCTCATCTTCAGCGGTGAGAACATCCTCCCATTCTTTTGTAAATACTCCTGTTTGTGTATGCTGGCTCATTTTTTGAAACAAACTTTATGCAAAATTAAGATGTTTATTCGTTAATTTATCTAAGATTCATGGTTTCACTTTAATTTATGCTTCATCTGATAAAAGATGAAAATTTGTAAGTTGCAGTGGTAAAGATGTTTGGTGAGCAGGAGGAGGATCGTCGGATTTGAAGTAAAAATATTGTTATGATGAACGCATTGAATGGCTCGGTTTTATTATTAGATGTGAGTTTGCCATTAAAAGACCCTATTCCTATTTTTTCACTGGTGCTGTTTATCATACTGCTGGCACCTATTATTTTGCGTAAGTTCCGCATTCCCAGTATTATAGGGCTGATACTGGCAGGTATGGCCATTGGAGAGCATGGATTTGAAATCATTAGTAAGGGAAGTATAGACCTGTTTGGAAAGGCAGGGTTGCTGTATATCATGTTTCTGGCTGGTTTGGAGCTGGATATGACGGAGTTCCGGAAAAACAAGCACCGCAGCCTGGTATTTGGCGCTTTTACCTTTTTTATCCCCCTGATCCTCGGGTATTTTGTGTGTACCTACCTCCTTCATTTTAATTTTATGGCTACTTTGCTGATTTCCAGCATGTTTGCCACACATACACTGGTCGCTTATCCGCTGGCCAGCCGGTTAGGGATTACTAAAAATGAAGCGGTTACGGTAGCCGTTGGCGGTACCATTATAACAGATACCGCCGTGTTACTGATCCTGGCAGTGATTACCGGGGCTACCACCGGCCATCTTGATACTACCTTTTGGGTAAGGCTGGGTGTTTCCCTGACGGTATTTGCCGTGATCATCCTTTGGTTGATGCCTATGCTGGGCCGCTGGTTTTTTAAGAAGATCAAGGATGATAAAACATCACATTTCGTTTTTGTGATGGCACTGGTTTTCTCAGCAGCCTTCCTGGCAGAGCTGGCAGGAGTAGAAGGAATTATCGGGGCCTTCCTGGCCGGGCTGGCATTGAACCAGCTGATCCCGCATACTTCTCCCTTGATGAACCGGATTGAATTTACCGGTAATGCCTTGTTTATACCTTTTTTCCTGATCAGTGTAGGGATGCTGGTAGACCTGCGGGTATTGCTAAAAGGGCCGGAAGCTTTGATTATTGCGGGTTCTTTGACTGCAATGGCCTTGTTCAGCAAATGGCTGGCTGCCTTTTTTACCCAGCTGTCATTCAAATACACCCCAACCCAGCGTAATGTGATCTTCGGGCTAAGCAGCGCACATGCCGCTGCTACTATTGCGGTGATCCTCATTGGATATAATATGGGACTGGTGGATGAGCATGTATTGAATGGTACTGTGGTGCTGATCCTGATCACTTGTATGGTGGGCTCTTTTGTAACAGAGAATGCAGGCCGTAAGCTGGCCATTGAAGAAACTTCCCGTAAGCCCGAATTACCGGATGTAGCGGAAAGGATCCTGGTGCCGATCTCCAATCCCAACCGTTTGGAATGGTTACTTGATTTTGCGGTGATGATCAAGGATGTGCACACGGAAACACCAATTTACCCGCTGGCAGTGGTACAGGATGATGATGAAGCTAAAGAAAAGGTACACCTGACCAATAAGATGATGGAAGCGGCAGTGATCCATGCTGCGGCAACAGAAAGCAAGGTGCAGGTGGTGACACGGGTAGACCTGAACGTATCGGATGGCATTGCGCGCGCCGCCAAGGAACTGCAGATCACAGATGTGGTATTGGGGTGGACAGATAAAACCAGTACTACTGACCGTTTGTTTGGGTCTATTTTTGGTACCACACTGGACAACGTACTGCAAAGTGTATGGGAAACCGTATACGTTTGTGACTTCCATTATCCGTTGAGCACCACCAAAAAGATGGTCCTTATCCTGCCCAAGAACACACAATATGAAATAGGCTTCTTTCATTACCTCCAAAAGATGGTCATGCTGGCTAAGCAGGCCGGCGCAAGGCTGTTGGTTTGTTGTAATGAGAAAACAGAAGAGGTGGTGAGTGCTTTTATAGAACAATCAAAAGTAAGCGTGGAGCTCACCTTTAAGTCGTTTGAAAATGTGGAAGATTTCCTGGTATTGTCCCGCGAAATTACACGTAATGATTTGCTGGTAGTGGTGACTGCCCGTAGAAGCACCTTGTCGTATAATGCTTACCTGGAAAGTATACCTGCCAAGTTAAGCCGTCATTTCAGAGAAAATAATGTGATTCTGTTGTACCCCGAACAAACAGCCATTGATTTTATTGAATCCGGTTTACAACCCGAGGATCTAACGCTGGCGCCTATACAGGAACAACTGGCTAATCTGAATAAATTAGGAAAGGCGGTGAAGCGTATCTTTAAGAACCCACGCAATGATCAATAAACGTATTCCTGTGCCGGAACAGGCTTCCGGCACAGGAATACGACTGAATTTAATAAAGCGTTGAAAAAAAATTTGGTGAAATAAAAATAGTTTATACCTTTGCAATCCCGTCAGACGAAAGGTTTGACCGGAAGAAATAAAAACAATGGGAGTTTAGCTCAGCTGGTTCAGAGCATCTGCCTTACAAGCAGAGGGTCACTGGTTCGAATCCAGTAACTCCCAC